>CAVJMX010000004.1:0-62930 GCA_963650795.1 Bacteroidales bacterium H4 | reverse complement strand
GGTATGGTGCCTGACCGTCTTTGATTACAACTCAATTATGCAATTTTACTCATACAGTGTTGTTCATAGAAATTACTGTAATAAGGAAAGTACACCCTGATTGGACTGGTTAGCCTGAGCCAACATAGCCTGACCTGCCTGGGACAGGATGTTGTTGTTGGAGTACTTAACCATCTCAGTAGCCATATCGGTGTCACGGATCTGGCTCTCTGCGCTGGTGGTATTCTCTACAACGTTATCCAGGTTGCTGATGGTGTGCTCCAGACGGTTCTGAACAGCACCAAGTGCGGAACGCTGGGTGGAAACCTTCTGAATAGCTTCCTTGATGGTATCAATAGCGGAAAGTGCATTGGTATCATCCGTTCCGTCTACCTTCAGACCATTTACGCCAAGTCCCTTAGCGGACATAGCATCAATGTTCAAAGTAATCTGGTTGTTGGAGGTAGCATCAGCACCAACATGAAGTGTAAGAGTCAAAGCAGCTGTCTTATCCTGTAATGCTGTAACAAAATTTGCATTTGGAGTAATCACTTCATTTCCTACCGCATCATAAAGCTTGGGGGCATCTGCTCTTACTTCTACATTTCCGTCTTTATTTGTTGTAAAATATTTATCCAGTGCATTCTCGGAAATAGCATTACCATCTTTGTCATAATACTTTGCCTGTGCGGCTGTGGACTGTGCAGCTGTTACACTACTTGCAATGATTCCAGAAGAATAAGTATTCCCTTTAATATCTTCCGCAGCAGTAATTCCTGAAGCCGTTACATTCAAAAGCTTATTTCCTTCCAAATCGGAAATCGTAAGTGCTCCAGCTGCACCAGAGGTTACCTTAAATTTCTCCGCAGCATCTCCATGCAAAGACAATGAATATGTTACCGCTTTACCAGCTTCATCTACTTCTGCACTTAAAGTTACTCCCTGATCTCTTAAGGAAACTAACAACTCATTTTGCTCATCCTGAATCTTTTCACTTGTAGCTGTAACAGCAGTTCCAATTTCAAGCTTCAAGCCATCTTTGCCATTAGTGAATTCTGCCGATGCATTTTGAGCAGTGTATTTACTATAACTAAAGCTATACTGCTTCTCTAAGCTCTTATCACCTTTCAGCAGATAGGTCTCATTGAACTTGGTTGTCTCAGATACACGGTCGATCTCAGTGGTCAGCTGATCAATCTCGTTCTGAATGTAGCTTCTGTCGTCTTCAGAGTTAGTACCATTAGCTGCCTTAACTGCCAGCTCGTTCATTCTCTGCAGCATATCCTGAACTTCGTTCAGCGCACCTTCAGCGGTCTGTACAGTAGAAATACCGTCCTGTGCATTGCTGGAAGCCTGTGTCAGTCCTCTGATCTGCTTTCTCATTTTCTCACTGATGGAAAGTCCAGCTGCATCATCTGCTGCTCTGTTGATCTTGTATCCGGAAGAGAGTTTCTCAGTAGACTTTGCCTGAGAAGCAGTGGTCAGACCTAACATTCTGTTAGAGTTCATAGCTGTAAGATTGTGTTGTACTACCATAATATATTCCTCCTTGAATTGACGAGCGCTTCCCTGCGCTCCGTTATTTGCTTTGGCAATGTCTGTTCCGGGCTCGCACTTCCCTTTACTTTCATCGCCATTGTCTTCCATATCTCCGGCGTGCGAAACCTTCGATTCGGAAGAGGTTCGGTAAGCAAATGTTTTATTTGCTTTACTTGTTAAGTATATCGGAGAGGATTTTGGAAACTTAACCCCTTTTTGCAAAAAATGTTGACTTTTTTATTTTTCCACTATATAGTATAGGAAAAGGAAGCAGTTTTTTACCATTCGCTTATTTTGAGTGGGTTACTTGCTTCCTTTTTAACATGTTGTATTTACTTTTTATTGTCGTACATCTGCGGCGGTACATATCCCGCACCGCTCATGCTCTTGTAGTAATCATAAGCACTTTTGGCATTTTTCCGTCTCTGTCCAAGTCCGGCACGTTCTTTTGCAAAGTAGCTTTCCACCAGTTTTTTATTACGAGCCTCCTGTGCCTGTACGGACATGCTGAGTTCGGTCACCTTCGCCACTTTCCCCTGGAGTTCCCGGATCTGCGCTGCATAGCGCTCTCTGTTGCCTTCCAGTTCCTTCGCCAGCTTCTCATACATGATCTCAAATCCATCATCCAGCCGGACGACCTCATCGATCAGGCGCTGCTTCTCCTCTACGGCATCATCGAACAGACTCATGTCCACTTTTTCCGCAGAGAAGATTTCTTCCTGTCTTTTATTATATTCCTGAATCTTCTGTAGTACTTCCAGTTTCTTATCCAGGCTTTCAGACAAAATGGTCAGCTGATTCTCCATCAGTCATTTCCTTTCCTGGCACCGACTTTCATGACTTCTTTCCAGTTGTCGCGGATCGAGTGCAGATGTGTGTTAATCTCTTCGAGAATCTCCTTATCCTTTTTGACATTGGCTTCCACCAGTCGTCTCTCCAGATAGGTGTAGATATTGTCGAAATCCTTGGAGACCTCATATTTCATGTCCAGGGTGGAATGCAGATATCCGATGATATTCTGCACCTTACGGATATTCTCATGAGCTTTGGGAATGTCATTTTTCTCTACGGAGAGCTCTGCAATGTTGCAGAACTTAATGGCTCCGTCATAAAGCATAAGCGTCAGTTCTGCCGGAGATGCGGTCAGAACCTTGCTGTTATTATACTGTGCATACGCACTGGGTAAAGCCATATCATGATCCTCCTAATAAGCTGGTCACCGCACTGGAATTGCTCTGCAGCTTTGCCAGAGCTGTCTCCATCTTGGAGAATTTGGAGTACCATTTGTCCTCGTAATCGTTGAGCTTGTCTTCCAGGTCGCTGATCTTAGATGTATAATCATCATAATCCGATTTCATCTTTTTGTCATCATAAAAATTACCGTAGGAACGATAACCTTCTACAGACTTGGACAAATCGCTCATTTTGCTGTACAGATTCTTGAACAGACCGGAGAAAAAGCTTACCACCGTATCCGGATCGCTGCTGATCATGCTCTTTAACTTATCGGCATTGCCGGAGGTATTGGAGTCATCGGCATCGCCATCAATATGATATGCATTCTTCTCATTATCCGCAGCGGTAAAATAGCTCAGGGTCTCGATACCGAAATCGCTGAGGTACATCTTCTTACCATTGACTTCCACACCACCTGCCATGATCTCCTTCAAAGCAGAGCTTACGGTAGACAGGTTACTGTCTCTGCGCAGCAGAGCATCCTTGATCTTCTGCTCGTATTTCTCTACCTCGGAATCAGACATTGCGTCTTTCTCATCATCGGTCAGAGGTTCATATTCTCTGGCTGAGTCTGCATTATACAGCTTATCCATCTCATTGATGATGGCATTGTAGTCCTTCAGAAATCCTTTGATCATATCATAAATGCCGTCTACATCGTCCTTGGTAGTCACTACGACATCTTCTGAGGTCTCTTTCATTGCTGTGATGGTCAGACCATTAATGGAGAACACATTGGTGTTGCTCTCGTATTCGGTACCATTCAGAGTGATCTTTGCATTCTGTGCATCGATCTTATTGGCACTGGCGCTGTCCAGTCCCAGACTCTTCAGTACATTATTGCCAACCTCATCGGATGCGGTAATGCTGAAATCATTGCCTTCTCCGGAGTCTTTTGCACTAATGTAGAATCTCTGCTGAGCCTCATCAAAGTTAGCATTCAGTCCGGCTTCTTTTAATTTGGACAGTACGTTGGAAATCGTGGTATCGGCAGTAATTTCCAGTTCCACATTGGTATCACCGCTCTTGATATTTAATGTGGTGCCTGTGCTCAGATCCAAAGCGGTACCTTTTTCATCCACGCTCAGATCAGACAGCTTGGTCAGGGCATTGAGCTTGAAATCATCCCCGTCTGTATCTGTCTTGGTTCTCAGAGCCGTCTTGCCGCCGGTCATGTAAGCGGTCTTAGCCAGCTGGGTAATCTTCAGGTTCTGTACGCCGTTCATGGCATTTTCACCGGTGATGATGCTGGCTGCGGTACTGTCGGAGACCGAAGTGGTCTTCTTCATATAAGCGCTGGTAAAACGCATATTGTTTACATATTTGGACTGCAGATTCTTCAGCTTGGTATTCAGGTCTTTCCATGCCGTTGTCTTCCACTCCAGCTTGGTCTGTGCCTTTTTCGCATCATCTACCTTGGTCTGCTTGGCAGATACCAGCTGCTGGATAATGCTCTCTGTGTCCATACCGGAGATCAGTCCGGATAATCTCATTGTTGAAGATGATGACATATGGGTATCCTCCTATCTTATCTCTTCTCATCCACCAGAATGCCTGCCATCTCCCATACTTTGGCGATCATGTCCAAAGTCTTCTCAGGGGGCAGCTCTTTGATCACTTTCTTGGTGTCCTTGTCGATGATCTTGATAGTCACGCGGTTCGTTGCCTCATGAATGCCGAAGACAGCTTCGGAATGAGACATCATGCTTTTGTTCAGCTTCTCTACCGCTTTCTTGATCTGTTCGTTGGTCACCTGCTGTTGCTGTTCACCATTGGCATCGGCAGAGGTATTGTTCTGCTCCTTGCCCTGGGCATTCTCAACGACTGTGGTGGTCTGATCGATCTTATCTGCTGCATTTACATTGGCAGGATTGTAGTCTGAGGAATTCTCCTCCGTGGTTACTTTTGTCACAGTGTTCTTGGCAGCGGCTGTGTTCTGTGCCTGCACTGTCATGACACTGGAAATCGGTTCTATGGTCATAATGGTCACCTCCGTGTGATATACAAGCGCCTTCCGTGGGCGCACGACCTTACTTCTCTAAGGATTGTATCGGTAAATCCTTCAAAAAAATTAATAGGAGATGCAAAAATTTGCACCTCCTATGCCTAATTTCCTATTATTTATTATATTTTACCCTAACAGATTCTTCAATGCTTCCATACCATCCGCATCCACGGCAGCCTTATTGGCTTCCTGGATCTGGAGGTAGACTTCCTTACGGTAGATGGGCACTTCCTTGGGAGCGGAGATGCCGATCTTGACCTGGTCGCCCTTGACTTCTAAGACGGTGATTTCGATGTCATTGTTGATGATGATGGCTTCGTTCTTTTTACGGGACAGTGCTAACATCTTACTCACCCGCCTTTCTGGACTTCAGGATATCGTAAATAGGGAATTTTACGGGATACTGATTGCCTTCGAGGATAATTTGGCATGCCTTGCGCTCTTCGACGTTGATGACAAAAGGTCCCTGGAGATTCACGGTCATTTTCGTCAGATCTGCAGGGACGGTCACTGTGACCATGACGAGAATATTCTCAGGGGTCAGTTTGCCTACGCCTGTAAGCAGTTCATCGTCCACCTCTGGATCATATTCCGGGTTCACCACCAGGGGATCCATGACCGGCATGGCGAATCCCGGTTCTTCGATGGACTGGAGATAACGGATTCCAGTGCTGCTGCCTTTTTCCTCATCATGCAGCATGGTGAAATGCTTCAGTTCCGGGAAACCGATAATGCCTTTGTCAAAAGTGATGATCTTATCGTCCGCAATCTCTACTTCACCAAATATTTTTGTATTGATCTTCATAGTTTTTCCTCCTGGATATCATCCTAAATGTAATTCAGCAACGTGGTCTGCATTACTTTACCGGTCGCCATCAGCGCTGCCTCATAGGTCATTTCCGCACTCTTTAAATCAATAGCGGTCTCGGTAACATCGATATCCTCATTCTCGCTCTTCAGTGTCTCGAAAGTAGTCTTCTGACTCTTCATGCGGTTCTCGATCAGTTCCAGTTTGCTGCTTCTGGTACCGCAGTTGGTAATGCACAGATTCGCATCATCAAGGTAACCCTGGAAGGTGGTAATGCCGCTTTCAAACATCTTCTGGCACTTATCCCTGGACAGGGTCAGTGCTTTTTCCACAGCTTCCATCTGTTTTGCCAAAATGTCTGCATCCTTACCGGCAGCATTCTCCTGCAGTCCTTCGATTCTGGTCTTCACAGTCTCTAAGTCGATTACATCCTGCATTGCCTGTACCAGATCATCCACGGTACGACCGATGCCGTGCTGAAAGCACTCATCCGCAGTGGAATTCACCTGAATGGTCTGATTGAAGCCTACATCGTATTCGATGATCTGTTTCTCAGTGTTGCCTTTGAGATAGTCCTGATTATAATTTGTAACTTTTCCGTCTGTATCTGTACTGCTGCATGCAAAATAGTGCTCGGGTCTTAAGTCTCCCTTGGTCCAGTGATTTTTTTCATAAGTTACACGGATCTCACCCTCATTTTCATCAGAAGTAGCAGGGTCATCCTTACATGCCATCAGATCGTTGTAGAGATCTTTTCCGATCAGCAATTCTCCGGTGTCTGCTACATAAATGATTTTATCAGGTTTATTGGCAATGTCATTATAAGGATCGGGATTTGCCGTAGATGTTGTGGTCTCGATGGTTCCATCCGCAGTCGACCAGGTGGTGCCGCCGAATTCGATCTTGACGTTGCCATCCTTTTTACAATTATCATACGCCAGCTGAATACGATACACTTCCGTGGAACTGATATCCTGATCGGTAATTGCGCCGTAAGTAGTATCGTTGTAGTTCACTGCTGTAATATCTTTCAGGTTCCCGGTATTTACCTTGGTCAGCTGTGTGATAGAACTATTATCCAACTGCTCAGTGATCTCGTATTCCGTATCGTATTCCTTATCAAAGCTTAAGGAAGTATCGGTACGATACCCGGTGAACACATATCGTCCGGCATAGTCGGCGTCACCGGTGCTGTACACCTCGTCTCCCAGTGCTTTCAACTGTTCGAGAATGATCTGACGGTCTGCGGATGTCAGATCCCCGTTAGATGCCTTGGTACACTGCTTGATCATGTTGGTCATGATTTCTGTCAGATTCTTCAGTGCATCCTCGGTTACATCCAGCCAGCTCTCCGCATCCGGAATGTTTTTGCTGTAATACTGGGTCACTTCCGTTACGTTGCTGCGCAGGCGCAGGGCACGGATAGACACCACGGGATCATCGGAAGGACGGCTGACTTTCTTCTGCGTGGACATCTGTGTACTCAGCTTATCCTGATATACTTTGTTGGTATTGATATTGGACAGATTATTACGCTGCATTATTTTATTGGTAATTCTCATAATCCACTCTTGTCCTTTCTAGTTAGACTCCGGTCTCCAGAATCAGTCTGTCATAGATTTCAGTCAGTGTCTGGATCATCTTCGATGCCAGATTATATCCGTTCTGATATTTTACCAGGTTCACAGCTTCTTCATCCTCATCGACACCGGAGATGGAGATTCTCTGGTTATCGATGGTATTGGAGATGTCATTGAAGCTTGCGTAGAAGGTATTCGCCCGGGAGGCATTCAATGCCACATCCGACAGAATACACTGTAAAAATTCAGAAGCATTACATCCGCGAAAGCTCATCTTGCTCTTATCCGTTGCCAGGTTCTTCAGATCGTTCAACAGATCATTCTGCTCTACACCGTCCGCTGCATCGTAACGGTTCGCCATCAGGCTGGGATCCTGCTCCATGGCATCGAGAATATCAAAATTCTTCGCAGTCAGACGATAGTAGCTGTCATCGTTTACTTTTACCGTAACTTTGCTTCCGGCTGTCTTCTCCTGCTTGTCATATCTCTTGGTTTCATCATTCAGGAAAAACTGCTCTCCGCCGGTGGCTGCATTACCGGTAAACATCTTCACACCGGGATCTTTGCTTCCGCTGTAACCGGAAGTCAGAATATCGTTGAATTTCTGAGAGAAAGTACGGATCCACTCATTCATCTGATTCATGTAATAAGGGATACCCTGATAAGACAGGCTCGTACCGATCTCTGCCTTTTTGCCTACGCGGTCATTGGTAACGCCACGGGGATTCTTCTCGCTGTCCGATAAGGTAAAGGTGTATGTATAAGCAGCCTCTCCGTTGGCATCATATTCGCAGGTGTATTCCCAGGAATCATAGTAGAATTCCTGATTGCCCAGATCGATGACACCGCCCTGATCCGACAGATTACATTTATTCAGATCCTGCAGATAAGCCTGGGTTACTTTTACCGTTACGGTATCATGGGTCTTGCCGTCTGCGGTAGTCGTCGTACCGGTGGCTGTCACCTGACCGGTGAAGTTCTCACCGTTGTTACCGTCACGCATCTGGATCAGTCCTGCCAGATCTCCGCCCATGGAAGCGTTGTACAGGTTGAACTTCTGTCCGTCTGACCAGTATACTTCATAGAGGCCGTCGATATCGGTCTGGTTCACCTTCTCATAGGAAGTTCTTGCCACGCATTCGAGACCGTTGTAATCGCTGCCGTCTACTAACGTCTGCCCTCCGGCGATCTTGACCATGTAACGGTTCGCACCGGTCTCACGGTTCTCATTGTTGGCATCGATGATGGGAGTCTCCTTGACTTCCACATCCACGATTTTGGACAGTTCGTCAATCAATAACGTTCTGCGGTCACGAAGCTCATTCGCCTTCGTTCCGGTCAGTTCGATGGTATTGATCTGTTTATTCAAAGTGGCGATCTCACCGGCGATGGAATTGATCTGATCCACTTTCAGTTTGATCTCCTGGTTGATATCCTTCTGTACTTTCTCCAGGTTGCCTGCCATACCGTTGAAGTACTCAGTCAATGCTCCGGCATAACCTACGAACTGAGACTTGGCAGTGGCACTGCTGGGGTCTTTTAACAGAGCCTGCATACCGGTCACCATCAGCTGGTCGAAGATGGTCTTGAATCCGGTGCTCTTGCCGTCATCGTCAAAATAAGTCTCCAGCTGCTGCATGTAGTACTGCTTCATATCGTACTCGCCCAGCTGTGCGTTGTTATCCCAGAATCTTCCGTCATAGAATTCATCCCGGATACGCTCGATTGCCAGCGTCTCTACACCGGCGCCGGCACAGCCGTAGGTCTGGAATACTCTCAGCGCATTGGATGCCTGCTGCGTCACCTGCTGTCTGCTGTAGCCTTCCGTCTGCACATTTGCAATGTTATTGGAAGTAGTGTTCATTGCCGCATTGCTGGCTAACAATCCTGTATATGCAATATTTAATCCAAAAAATTGTGAGGGCATAACCTACCTCCTAAACTCCCAGCGTCGAAATAATATGCTCCAGCATCTCGCTGATCACATTGATATAACGGCTGGATGCGTTGTACGCATTCTGGAACTTGATCATATTGGACAGTTCCTCGTCCGTGGAGACTCCGATGACCTGTTCTCTGGCACTCTGTGTAGCTTCCACGGTGCTGACCTGATTCTCATAAATGCTCCGGAACACATATCCGGAATTCGCTACCTGAGATACCAGATCCGTATAATAATCTACAAAAGTAGTCTTTTTCTGTACATTGGGATTCAGCGTATAAGCTTCTTCGGTAAAAGCTGCTTTCAATGCATTTGCTGTTGCCTTATCCTCGGAACCGTCCGCCAGACGGAATCCCAGCCTGGAAGGCTCCTGCATCAGTGTGGGATTCACCTGCAGATTGACGATGGTATAGAGACTCTCGGGGCTGTCTGCCTTTTCCTCGTTCATGACCCAGTAGTCTTTGCCGTCCGCGCCGGTCACCTTGCGATAACCGTCCGTAGTCACCTTGGTAAATAACTGAATCGGAGTACCGTCATCCATACGCATATAGCCGTCGGAATCTACCTCACAATACTTTGCCTTTGTAAGCTTTGTACCGTCTGCCAGTTCCAGGTCTCCGGTCTGTACCCCTGCTGCATCCGCCAGGATATCGTTGATCTTCGTCACCACATTGTGGATCATCTGATCGAACTCCGCCTGAATATTCATAACGACTGACTGGGATACACTGTCGTATTTACCCTCTGCCAGATCCGTATAATTTGCTCTGTGATCGCCTCTTGCCAAAAGCATTGCCTTCAATCCGCCGATATCGGTTCCCAAATCGGAAGAAATCTCGATGGAGAGGTCAAATACTTCCGCACCGTCGATATTATAGACTCTGGTGCCGTCGTCCCTGGTCGTATAAGAAGCATTCATGGGCCAGAACGGTGTAACGAAGCCGGTGGCTTCATCTGTCTTCCTATCGATCTCATAGCAGGTACCGTCCTTGACGAAATCCACGCCCTCGATCTGTACGGATACGCTGCCGTAGCGGTCTTCGGAAAAGGTCATGTTGGTCAGCTCTGCCAGTTCATCCAGGATCTGATTTCTCGCATCCCGCAGGTCATTGGCATGCTCGATGCCGCCGCTCTCGATGGCACGGATCTGATCGTTCAGTGTTAAGAGCTGATTGCCGTATTTATTGATCTTGTCTACATTCTGCTTGATCTGTGTATTCAGGTTGTCCTGGTAGGAGCTTAAGCCATTGTAGACCGCACTTGCTCTCTGTACGAATTCGGATGCTCTCTGTACGATCAGTCCCTGTGTTACGGAACTGCTGGGATCCTTGGAAAGTTCCTGAATGGCTGTCCAAAAATCTGTCATGGTCGTCTGAAAAGCTTCGCCGTTCAGTTCTCCCAGCTGGCTCTCTACCTCTTCCATGACTTCCGTGGACACTTCATAGAACATACTGCGTCCGGATTCCTTGCGGTATGTTTTGTCCAGAAAATAATCTCTGACCTGTTTTACACGGGAATATGTGACACCCAGACCCGTCTGCTTGTTGGAAATAGACTTCGGGTCTGTAGATAACGTGACGTACGCTCTGTTAGACTGCTGTACCTGTTGTCTGGTATAGCCTGTGGTGTCCACATTAGAAAGATTATGCGCTGTGGTGTTCAGCGCATTCTGACTTGTCTGTAATCCGGACGAACCTATATATAAACTACCCATTAATGGCATAAACTCTCACCTCTGTATCAGAGGATCTTGTGATCCCCGGGATATGGGTCTTACTGCCTGGCATCAAATCCATGATCTACAACACCCATGGTATCGCCTGCATTGTAAGCTCCCCGATTGTAATTGGCTGTCTCGGGTGCTGCCTTGGTCGCCTGGAGGAGGTTCATCTCGAACTCCACCATCTCCAGCGCGCTGTGTAACAATTCACTGTTCTGCTCATTTACGCGCTTCAGTCCCCGGACTGCTGCCTGTAATCTGTCATGTGCATCCGCCAGTGCCTGCTGTTCCGCAGGGCGCGCGGCTAACATGGTGATCAGATTCGGCAATTTCAAATCCTTAACATCCCTGTTCAATACATCGGCTATGTCCGCAGTCACTCCCGCTCTCTGTTTGTCCAGATTGTGGATCCTGCTGACCAGCTCCTGCTCCTCGTCCGTGATCTTCTGTAATTCTGTAAGATCGCCGCTTGCAATGATCGGTGTCTTACGCTGTGATAACTGTAGCAGAGCTTCGTACTCCGTACTCTCTCTGCCTAATACATCTATCAGGTTTTCCATTAAACTAGCCAAGGAACTACCTCATTTCTTCCTGTTTTTGAAGCAGCTTCTCCGCAAAGCTTGCATTATCTACCCCATAAGTACCGTTTTGAATTCTTGCCTTAATGGGAGCCGTTAACTCTTCCCTGATATCAGGTGCTGCTGCCACTGCTGCCTTAGCGGTCTGGAAATCCCTGCCCTGGCGGCTGATCTGCAGTCTGTCCGTGTGTGCTGCCGTCTGTGTCTTCTGTGTTCTGTTTACTTTCTGAGACTGATACAGCTGCTGTACCTGTGTATACGCTTCAATACGCATCTCGACTCCTCCTTCCCGAATGTCTTTGATGTTTCACAATAGTTATCGGATAGATTTGCAATTACTTTAGCCCTTAATACACATTTTTATCGCGGATCTCACTGTCTACCCGCTGTACCCGGTAAGTTTTATCTCCCACCGTTACCGCGGTCACTGTATCATCATGGGCATACAGCCCTTCTTCCACATAGGAAAATTTCTCCGGGGTTCTCCCCTCTTCCAGGATCTGAATCAGTGCCTCCACCCGGGGACCGTGCAGCGGATTACATTCTCCGATGCAGGTGATCTCATCCTTCAGTACGCAGTCCATGGATTCCGCGCTGACGCCGTCAAAGGATAGGATCATGATATCTCCCGCTGCCAGATTGCTGCCCACGGTCCTTCCGGCTGCCCGGATGGCTTCCATGGCACCGAACGCCTCATTGTCGTTCTCGCAGTATACCACATTGATATTGTCATATTTTTTCAGGAAGGCTTCCATGACTTCCTTGCCCTTTGCCTGGGTGAACTCGCCCGATACCTGATCCAGCAGATCCCAGCCGTATTTTGCCGCGCCCTGTTCCAGTCCTCTGGTACGCCCGATCTGGGCGGAGGCTCCGATATTGCCCTGGATATTTACAATATGCAGATCCTCCGGTGCGATCCCCCTGCTGATAGAGAAGGAATTCAGCCACTCCGCCATTTTTAAGCCTTCCAGTTCAAAGTCCGAACCGACGAAACAGGTAAACAGGCTGTCGTCCTCCACATCCACCTTACGGTCCACGATGATCACCGGGATTCCGGCATCTTTTGCTTCCCGCAGTACGGTATCCCAGCCGGTCTCCGTCACCGGCGCCAGCACGATATAGTCCACTTCCTGCTGGATAAAAGTGCGGATCGCCCGGATCTGGTTCGCCTGCTTCTGTTGTCCGTCCTCGAAGATCAGATCATACCCTGCCTCTTTTGTAAAAGTGCTCTTCATGGATTCCGTGTTGGCACTCCGCCAGTCGGACTCCGCACCCAGCTGGGAGAATCCCACCACGATACGATCCGTCTGCGTCTCTCCCGCGGGGGTGCTGTCTTCTGTCGTATTCTGTCCGGCGCCGCATCCTGTCAGCAGGATACTCAACATAAGCACCAGCCCTGCCATAAAACGTCTTCCTGTTCTGCATTTTTTCATATCTGTTCTGTCATCCTGTTCTGTCATGCTTCCTGCCGGAGAACCTTGTCTTATTCCGCAGCAGTCTGTTGTTCTGTGTGAAAATATGCCACTGCACTCTCCAGTTCTCCGGAGATCTGTTTCATTTTATCACAGTTCGTGCCCACTGTCTGTATCTGTGTCAGGATTTCCTCAATGTTTGCATTGACCTGTTCATTATTTGCGGCATTCTCTTCGCTGATGGCGCTGAGACTGCCGATATTTTCCAGAATGGTCTCCTTCTGCTTCGACAGGCGTCCGGTCTCATCGGCGATCTTGCGGATCTCTTCTGCGGAATGTCTTATGCTCTGCTCTAACTGTCTGTACTGCTCACCGGTAGCGACGATCTGTTCCTGTTCCTCGCGGATCAGTTCTTTTACCGCATCTGCCTGTGCCACAGTCTCGCCGGAACGTTCCATAATTCCCTGTGCCAGTTCCCGGATCTGCTCCGCACCCTGGGCACTCTGTTCCGACAGCTTGCGGATCTCTTCCGCCACCACTGCAAATCCTCTGCCCGCCTCCCCGGCTCTGGCAGCTTCAATGGACGCGTTGAGGCTTAAGAGGTTGGTCTGTCCCGAAATGGAAAAAATCAGTGCCACGGCTTCCTCGATTTTTTCGATGTAGGCATCCGTCTCATGAATCTTCTCCGCAATGGTATTCACGGAATCCACAGACCGGTTGCTGCCGGACAGGATCTTGTCCATGCCTTCTCCTGCTTTTTTGCTGTTGTCCTGCATTTCTTCCGAATCTTGTTTCAGCTGTCCGGCACTGGCACCGATATCATTCACCGCTTCACCGATCTCGTCCATACGGTCACTGATATTCTGCACGTTTTCTGCCATTTCTTCCGCGGCTGAGGACAGCTGTTCCATTGCCTGGCTGATCTGTTCTGCCTGCTCTGTGGTCGCATCACTGCCCTCTGCCACCTGCCGTACACTGTTTAACAATTCTCCGGATACCTCCTGTACCCCGCCGATGACCTGTGCCAGATTCTGCTGCATCTGCGCGGTATTCTGTAACAGATCCTGTATCTCCCGGACAATGCTGGAAGTCTCTTCCCTGGGGCGCAGATCTCCCTCTGCCAGAGCATCCACCCGTCTGCCGGTCTGCTTCATTTTGCCTGTCAGGGCTCTGCTTAAGAAAAATGCCACAATGCCAAACAATATCACCAGTCCCACGGCAGAGATCAGGAATACGATCTCGATTCCCCACAAGGCATCGGTGATCTCATTCTTTTTCTCTGCGGCAAATGCCACCGCGGTGATCTGTCCGTCATTCATAATCGGAATATAGTAACCGTAATAGATGCTGCCTTCGATTGCTACGTTTTTATCATAATATCCTTCCGTTCCCCCGGCGGATACCAGGTCCTGATCCATGGGGATCTCACGGATGCGATAGTCGTTTTCATTTTTAATGGAAGTAGTAGCCGGTATGCCGTCTGCGAGGATCGCCATCTCCAGCCCCTCGTCCTTCAGGCTGTCCAGATACTCATAATAACCACTGGCATTCATTGCTGTGATTTGATTTTCTTTACAGTATTTTGCCAGATTATCCGCGGTCACATGCAGTGTCGTCTGCACGCTTTCCTCCAGGTTCGTTCTGGTCAGATGTAAGGATGTGCTGCTTAAGACCGCCGTTGCCAGCACCACCGGTGTCAGAGCCAGTAACATTAATATCAGAAATAACCCGGCACACTTTTGCTGTTTCTTCTGTTTCTTTTTCTCTCCCATAATGCTTACCCCTTTATTTATAATAGTGGAAAAAGAGTGTGACTGTATGGGAACTTCCGCATGCCGCCACGCTCTCTTTTATGACCTATTAAAATATCACGCTGCGGTTATTTGTTCTGCAGCATTTTCTTTTTTCTTGCGATAACTACGCTCTGTATTACTAAGAACAGACACAGCATAGCCGCAATGGTGATGCCGGTCCACCATGCCTGATCCAGACCTGCACTGGATACGATATTCTGAATGGTGCTTAAGGACAATACACCGAAGAAGGTTCCGATGATATTACCTACACCACCGGTCAACATCGTACCGCCGATGATGGAAGAAGCGATGGCGTTCATCTCCATGCCGCTGGCGTGAGATGCGGAGCCGCTTCCTACATGCAGGAAGTACACATAACCGCCGATACCTGCCAACAGGCTGCAGAGCAGATGGGACATGAACTTGGTACGCTTTACATTGATACCTAACATCAGAGCACTCTGGTTGTTGCCGCCTACTGCATAGAAGCTGCGTCCCATCTTCGTCCAGCGGAGCATAACAAACATCAGAATAACGACTAACAGTGCTACAATCACGCCGATCTCTACATAAGCATTGACGTAATTGCCCAGCTTGTTCACGGAACCCATGCCCGGAACGATCACACGGGTCTCTTTCAGTGCGGTGAAGTTCTCATTTGCCACGTTGAAGGGCTTGGTGTTTACGATCGTCGTCATGCCTCTGGCGAAGAACATGCCCGCCAGCGTTACGATAAATGGCTGGATATCCAGGTAAGCTACCAGGAAACCCTGTACGAGACCGAAAGCAAGACCGATTGCCACAGCTAACAGCATGGATACAAATACGTTACCGCCGCCGTAGTCCAGATATACCGCGCAGCTCATGCTGACCAGTGCTACCACACCGCCGACGGAGATATCGATTCCACCGGTGATCATGACTAAGCTCATGCCGCAGGAGAGGATGATCAGTGCTGCGTTAGCGTTCAGGATATTGAAAAATGTCTGCGGCTTTAAGAAGCCTTTTCCCTGGAACACGATGGCTCCGATGTACATTACGAAAAATACTACGATGGTAATGGTCAGCAGCAGATTGGTATCTGTCATATTTTTTAACTTTTTACCCATTTTAGCCAACCTCCTTTACGGTCTTGCCCTGCTTCAGCTTCTTGCCTACTGCGGACAGCCATTCTCTTACCTTGGGAGTACTTAATACGACTAACAGGATAACCACTACTGCCTTATAAGCAGGAAGTGCATCGGACTGTACGTCGAATTTGTATAAGGTGGTGGTCAGGAACTGAATGACATAAGCACCCAGGATGGACGCTGCCATATTGAACTTACCACCGCTTAAAGAGTTACCGCCGAGAGCTACTGCCAGGATGGCATCCATCTCGATGTCCTTCGCAATAACGGAGTAGTTGATGGAGGACAGACGGCTTACTTTGATCAGTGCTGCTACCGCCACACACAGTCCCAGGATCACGAAGGTCAGGAACTTGATAAATGCGGGATTGAGTCCGTTTAACTTGGAAGAGTTCTCATTGATACCAACGGACTGGGTGTAAAGTCCCAGTGTGGTGAATTTCAGTACCAGGAAGATCACCACCACGCAAGCCGCTGCAATGAAGAACGGTGTGGGAATGGGGATTCCCGGGATAAATCCGCCGAAATAGCTGAATGTCGGATCACTTACAATAGGAAGCTCGTTATTGTTGATCCATGCGGCAATGGAACGACCTGCCGTATAGAGGATCAGGGTGGCTACCATGGGCTGGATCTTAAAATACGCTACCAGCACACCGTTAAAGGCACCAA
This sequence comes from Bacteroidales bacterium H4, assembly GCA_963650795.1. Taxonomy (GTDB): domain Bacteria; phylum Bacillota; class Clostridia; order Lachnospirales; family Lachnospiraceae; genus Acetatifactor. The sequence goes on along the minus strand of CAVJMX010000004.1, from coordinate 46,533 downwards.
AGAGCATTGCCACCACGCACGCTACCAGGAATGCCACGATGATGGGAGCCTGGAGAGTATCGGGTCTGGAATTCGTGCCGCACAATACTCGTAAGATCACGCTGCCCGCGATGGCGATGGCAGCGCCCACGCTGATATCCTGTCCACCGGAAGCCGCTGTAACCAGTGTCATGCCGATAGCTAAGATTGCCAGCTCGGAACCATAGTCCAAAATCGTCATCAGGTATCCGGACAATACCGGATCTCCCGCACTGTTATATCCCAGTGTGATCTTGAAAAAGCTGGGATCTGCGATCAGATTGAATACCGCCAGAATGATCAGGGCCGCAATGGGAATGAAGATCTGCTGCCGGAACAATCCGCTGAGGAAATTTTTATTTTGTTTTTCGGTTGTTTTTTCCTTACTCATGCTTACTCTCACCTCCGGCAATCGTACTCATAATCTTGGTCTGGGTCAGATCTTCTCCGGACAGTTCTCCTACCACCTTGCGGTCTCTCATGACTACCAGGCGGGAACAGGTACGGAGCATCTCGTCTGTCTCGGAAGAGATGAAGGTCACGCTCATGCCTTCACTTGCCAGTTTCAATACCAGCTTCTGAATATCTACCTTCGTACCGACATCGATACCTCTGGTAGGCTCATCCAGGATCAGGTATTCCGGATGGGTCAGAAGCCATCTGGCAAGAATTACCTTCTGCTGGTTACCACCGGACAGAGACTTGATCGGTGTATCTGCCGATGCGGTCTTGATATCCAGCAGTTTGATGTATTCATCTGCGAATTTATTCGCTTCCGCTCTGGAGATCGGGCGGAAGAATCCACGAAGCACCTGCAGTGCCAGGATAATATTCTCTCTTACGGACAAGTCACCTACGATACCGTCGCGCTTACGATCCTCCGGCAGATAACCGATACCCTGACGCATGGCATCCAGGGGCTTCGTGATCTTGACCTGCTTGCCGTTCTTTTTCACGGTACCGCCGATGACACGGTCGGCACCGAAGATGGCACGGACGCACTCGCTTCGTCCGGATCCCAGCAGTCCGGTGAATCCGTTGACCTCGCCCTTCTTAATATAGAAGTCAAACGGCTTGATTCCGGCATCACTGCACAGATCCTTGGTCTCAAATAAGGGCTCGCCGTCTTCCGCCTTCTGCTCTGCTTTCTGTTCTCCCTTGATGTCGGACAGGTCATCCAACTCCTTACCTAACATCTTGGATACCAGCTGCACTCTGGGCAGATCCTTGATCTCGTATTCGCCTACCAGTCCGCCGTCTCTAAGGACTGTGATCTTGTCACACACTTCATATACCTGATCCAGGAAATGGGTTACGAAAATGATGCCTACGCCTCTTGCCTTCAGATCTCTCATCAGGCCGAAGAGCTTTTCTACTTCCTGCTCATCCAGGGAGGAGGTGGGCTCATCCAGGATCAGTACTTTACAATCCATATCTACAGCTCTTGCAATAGCTACCATCTGCTGTACGGCAATGGAGCAGCTTGCCAGCTGTTGGGACGCTTTTGCGGGAATATCCAGATTCTGTAAGATCTTGTCTGCGTCCTCATTCATTTTTTTCCAGTTCTGATAGATCTTGTTGGAACGTCCTATGTACATATTCTCCGCCACGGACAGATTCGGGCAGAGGGTAATTTCCTGATATACGGTACTGATGCCCAGCTTCTGTGCCTCCTGCGGAGAGTGAATGGATACGGCTTTGTCATTGCCGTCGATGAAGATCTGTCCTTCATCCTTGCTGTAGACACCTGTCAGCACCTTGATCAGGGTTGACTTTCCGGCACCGTTCTCTCCCATCAGTGCATGGATCTCACCTTTGTTCAGATGAAAATCCACGCCCCGCAGAGCGCGTACTCCGGGAAAGCTTTTGTGAATATTTCTCATTTCCAATACTGTTTTATTGTCCAAAAGTTTCACCCCTTCTGTTATCTGATAAAAGAAGCGCGGAGCTAGCGTGCGCCGCGCTTCTGGTTGTTTACTTCAGATTAGATACCGTAGTTGTCTACATCTTCCTGAGTAATGGTGGTTGCATCGAAGCCCTTCTCATCCATGATGATGGTCTTCTCGGAGAGGGTCTCACCGTTCTCCAGCTTTTTGATGATGTCATCAATGTAGGAAGCCTGGAAAGGATTACACTGTCCATCGTAGTTCCAGTTGCCTGCCTTCAGCTCTTCCAGAGCCCACTTGTTGCAGTCAAAGCCCATTACAATAACATCTTTGCCAACGCCGTGGGAGATGTTAGCCTTATCCAGAGCTGCTACAGCACCCTTAGCCATATCGTCGTTCTCAGCGTAGATTACGTTGAAAGGAGTACCTGCATCGATTACGGACTGTACGATCTGCTGTGCTTTCTCTGCGTTCCACTCAGCGGTCTGCTGGGTTACCAGATTGAAGCCATCGTTTGCTGCTGCGTCATCCAGAGCACCGGTACGTCCCTGCTGTGCTGCGGAACCCATAACACCCTGAATGTGGATAACGTTGTATTCGCTTAAGTTCTGGCTCTTTAACCAGTTCACTGCGGTCTCGCCTTCTTTTGCCATATCGGATACGATGGATGCCTCATACAGGCTCTCATCTGCATCGATGGTACGGTCGAAGAGGATTACACGGATGCCTGCATCCTGTGCGTCCTTCAGTACGGAATCCCAACCGGCGGTATCTGCTGCGGACAGAAGCAGGTAGTCAACGCCATCCTGGATGAACTTCTGTGCTGCGGTGATCTGCTCATCGTTCTTTAAGCTGTATGCGAAAGATGCATCGTAGCCGTTTGCCTCGGTAAAGGTATTCTTCATATCCTTATCGTTAGCGGTACGGTAACCGGACTCGTTGGGGTCGTTGTTGATGATGCCGACCTTGATCAGATCTCCGGAGGAGCTTCCGCCTGCGCTGCCGGTTGCTGCACTGCTTCCTCCGTTAGAGGAGCCGCATGCTACCAAACTGAACACCATGGTTGCTGCCATAACTGCTGCTAAAATTTTCTTCTTCATTCTGTAACCTCCCAATTTGTTTTGTTCCCCAAAGAACTATTTCTTTGATGATCCTATTGTATCGCGGGCAGGGGCAAAAGACCATGAAGATACCTCACGGAAAAGTTGGATTTTTTATGGCAAAAAAGAACCACTGCCGTAAAAAGTTGATTTTTCTACGATAGTGGTTGATTTTTTTAATACTGCGGAAGCCGGATCGTGACACAGGTACCTTCCCCGTAAGTACTGGTAATGGTAATACCGTAATCCTCTCCGAAGTTCAGGCGGATACGCTCGTTGACATTATAGAGACCGTAAATGTCGGTCTCCCGGACATTCCGGTTACGGATACCTTCCCGCACCTGCTCTAACCGCTCCGGTGTCATGCCCCTGCCGTTATCTGTGATCCGCAGGATGCAGTCCTCGCCGGCCAGTTCTCCGTCGATCCGGATCAGCCCCTTGCCCCGTTTATTTTTGATTCCGTGATACAACGCGTTTTCCACCAACGGTTGCAGCGTGATCTTCGGGATCTGACAGTGGTTCAATTCTTCCGGAACGCAGATCTCATATTGCAGAATGTCCTGATAACGCATCTGCTGAATCTCTAAGTAACTGCGGACATGCTGCAGCTCGTCCTTTACACTTAGGATATCCTGCCCCTGATTTAAGGAAATACGGAAAAAGTCCGACAGGCTGCCTACCATTTTTACGACTTTTTTCTGTTCTCCCGCCTCCGCCAGCCATACGATGGCATCCAGTGTATTATAGAGGAAATGAGGATTGATCTGGGACTGCAGCAGCTCGAATTCCGCCTTGCGCAGCCTGATCTGCTCCGTCTTCACCTGCTCTAACAGTTCGTTGATCTTGTCGATCATGGTGTTCAGGGAATCGCTGAGCACCTGGGCTTCCACGCCTCCTGTCACATCCGACCGCACACTCAGATCTCCCTTCGCCACCTGGTCCGTCACCTGGGTCAGGCGTCTGATGGGTCGGGTAATGCTAAGCGGAATGTAATAGGATAAGAATAAAAACAAAATCAATATCAATGCAAAAGCGATCACCGAGAAACGGATCATATTCACGAAGAAATCCTGGTACTGCTGCCTGCTCTCCTGAATCCCCCGGATCTCATAATAGATGTATTGGGACATAGTGTCGCCGACTAAGGAGGTCACGATCTGTACGTCGTTCTCCCAGATCTCCATGTTGTCCTCATAGCGGTTGCCCTCTCTGATATTCTCCTCGATCCTGCCGATGTAAGTCTCTAAATTATTCAGATATTTTTTGACACTGGCAAGTCTCTTTAAGTTCTCCTGGGACTCCGTCAGTTCCTCTAAGCCCGCCACAATTTCATCCGCTTCTGTCAGCATATCGTGCAGACTGGATTCCTCCAGCGTCTTATTCCCTACGATGAGCAGATAAGTCTCATAATCAAAATCCTTTTGGAAATCCAGGCTGAACTGGCTCGCCATAACGGAGGAATTGATCATTGCTTCGTATCTGCTGTTATTGTTCCACAGATTATAGAAGCAAAAGATCAGAAATAATACAAAAGGCACCAAAAGGCAAAGATAGGAATACCTTATCTTTGCCACCAGTGTCGAATGTTCATAGAGTTCTTTTATCTTTTTTCTCATAAGAATCCCCCTCTCATGACCACGGCTAATTGCTGCCGCCCCGGTACTGGGTAGGGGTCATTCCCTGGGTCTTTTTGAACAGATAGGAGAAATAGTGGGGATCCTTATATCCCACTTCCTGACTGATCAGGCTGCTGCGCTTGCCGGTGCAGCGTAAGAGTTCCTTTGCCTTGTTCATGCGGTAATCCGTCAGATATTTGATGAAGCTCTGTCCGGTCTGCTGACTGAAGATCATGCTCAGATGGTTCGGAGAGAAATTCACATGGGATGCCAAAAGGTTCAGGGACAACTCCTCATCCGCATAGTTCTCCTCGATATACTTCATCACCTGGTTCACCACATCGTCATACCGGCTGCTGGCGGCTCTGTCTCTTACCTCCAGCGCTTTCTGCAGAATCCTCGTGATATAATGAATCGCGCTCTCACTGTCCTGCAGGGTCTTCTCATCCTGGTTGGGCGTTTCCAGTTCCTGTGTATCCGTCTGCAGGCTCTCTAAGAAATCTGCCACGCAGAAATACGCATCCATGGTGATATACTGCCTGAAAATATTGGACTGCAGTGCCTTGCTGCTCAGATCCCGGAAAAATTCTTCCACAAAGTAGACCACTTCCTCCCGGTCTCCCTGCTTTAAGAATTCCTGGATCCTGGTACGGTCCACCTGCTTCGGATTGACTTCCTTGATATCAAAATTCTCCCTGGTCGTGACTTCCTGCGTCATATGTCCGCTGTCTAAGATCCGGCTGTCCTGCACCAGATATCTGTGGGCAAATGCATGGCTCGCCTGTTCAAAAGATGCCGGAAGCTCCCGCAGGCGGTTCACGGGCTTACCGATACCTCCGAAATACCGGACATGTTCGTAGCCCTCCATGATATCTTTGATCCGTTCGATATATTCCTGCTGGTTGAGTAACAGCTGTTCCTCGGAGTCTGCTTTTAATAAAAATGCCTTGCCCTCCAGATTACGGTCGAAGGCAATCACAGTCCTGCCGTCCTCCAGTCCCCGCAGCTCCTGCTCGATCCGGATCAAGCTGCCGGAGTACTCATCCTGGGCATGGCGCAGGGACTGGGTCTTGAACAGAATGACATTGTACCAGGGTGCCGACAGGTCGATCCCCAGTCCTTCCGCCGTTTCCAGCAGTTCCGCTACCGTATTATCTCCGGTGACCAGATCCTGGAACAGTTTTCTGCGCTCTCTTAAACTGTTCTCCTCCATCTCCTGCAGATACCGCTCTCTGATCTGGATGGCTCTGCGTTTCTCCTCGATCTTCGCCGACAGTTCGTCTAACTCCGCCAGCAGTTCCTCGCCGTTGATGGGCTTGGACAGATACTGTGCCACTCCCAGTTTGATGGCTTCTTTGGCATATTCAAATTCCTGATACCCGGACAAAATGATGATCTCGGTATTCGGAAGTTCCTTGCGGATCAGGCGGCTAAGTGTCAGTCCGTCCATAAACGGCATCCGGATATCGGTGATCACGATATCCGGACGTAATTTCTGAATCATGGGGTAGGCAAGCTCTCCATCGCCTGCCTCCCCACAGAACTCATAACCATGAGCCTTCCAGTCAATATTATTTTTGATTCCCTCGCGGATGACGAATTCATCCTCCACCAAAAACACTTTTAACATTTTTGCTTACCCTTCTATTAGCGGTAGAATACTTCTCCCAACATCAGGTCTCTCTTCAGATCACGGATCTTGGTATCCTTGTCGATGTAGACTGCCTCGATACCCATCATGGCTGCCCAGTCACCCATCTGCTCTGCGGTCAGATCGTAGGTGAATGCGGTATGATGTGCGCCGCCTGCCAGGATCCATGCTTCCGCGCCGGTATACAGATCCGGTTCGGGGGTCCAGAAGTTGGTCGCTGTAGGAAGCTTCGGCATAGGCTTCTCCACCTTCTTGCAGTTCACATCATTAATGATGAGACGGAAACGATTGCCCATATCGATCAGGGAAGTGGCAATACCGTGTCCTTCCTTTGAAGTGAATACCAGTCTTGCGGGATCTTCTCTGTCTCCCATGGACAGTGGCTGGCACTTGATGCTGATGGGACCGTCTGCAATGGTGGGGCAGATCTCCAGCATATGTGCTTCCAGAATACCTTCCTTACCCTTGATCAGATTGTAAGTGTAATCCTCCAGCATGGAAGTACCCTTGGCATCCTTCATGCCGGCGGTCATGATCTTCATCAGACGTACCATGGCTGCTACTTTCCAGTCGCCCTCTGCGCCGAATCCGTAACCCTTCTCCATCAGTCTCTGGATTGCCAGACCGGGCAGTTGCTTCAGTGCGCCCAGATCTCCGAAATGGGTAACGATTGCCTGGTAGTTTTTCTCTTCCAGGAAACGCTCGAAGCCCAGTTCGATCTGTGCCTGTACCGCTACGTGCTTTTTAAATTCTTCGGGATCTCTTCCCTCTAATAAAATATTATACTTCTCATAGTACTCATCCACAAGAGCATTTACATCAGATGCGGAAACAGCATCCACACTCTCTGCGATCTCATTCACGGGGTAAGCATCTACCTCCCAGCCGAACTTGATCTGTGCTTCTACCTTATCACCCTCGGTTACTGCTACGTTACGCATGTTATCAGCCACACGCATGACACGGATATGGCTGCTCTCCACTACGCCGACTGCGGTGCGCATCCAGGATGCGATCTTGCCCTGTACTACGGGGTCGGACCAGTGACCTACCACGACTTTACGCTCCATACGCATACGGGTCACGATATGACCGTACTCTCTGTCACCGTGTGCGGACTGGTTCTCGTTCATGAAATCCATGTCGATGGTGTCATAGGGAAGTTCTTCGTTGAACTGGGTGTGGAAATGCAGCAGGGGCTTGCGGTACTCCTGCAGTCCCAGGATCCAGGATTTCGCCGGAGAGAAGGTATGCATCCAGGTGATGACACCGGCGCAGTTCTCATCCAGATTTGCTTCATTAAACGTACGGCGGATCAGCTCGTTGGTGATCAGAGTCGGCTTCCATACTACTTCATAGGGCAATACACCGGAAGCGTTCAGGGCATCTACGATCTTGTGTGCATGCTCTGCCACTTTTGCCAGGCACTCGTCCCCATACAAGTCCTGAGATCCCGTACAAAACCAGAATTGATAGTTTTTCGTCTGTAACATAAGTAATACCTCCTGTAGTTGAATACAATTTCGACACTACTATTTTACAACTTGTATGCTTCTGCTAACAAGTTGTATTTCCCACCACAAGTTCCGGCTGAATGAGAATTTTTCTCTCCTCCGCTTTCAGCGTCTCTCCACGTAGCAGCGACAACAGCAGTTGTGCCGCCATTTCCCCCAGTTTCTCCTGGGGATGGACGATGGTGGTCAGATGATACTCTCCCCCCATTGCCATGTAGGAATTATCATACCCGGTGACGGAGATGTCCTCCGGTACCCGGAGCCCTCTGGCAGTCAGTGCCGCAATGACCTGCATGGCAATCTGGTCATTATAGCAGACGATGGCTTCCGGCTGTATTCCCTTGGACAGTAGACGCAAAATTCCCTCCTGGGGATGAACTTTTCGATCCTCCGTGTGGAACCAGATCACCTTGTCCGGGTCATATAACACTCCGCTCTCCTGCAATGCCTGTACATAGCCTCTGTGACGGTTCTGTCCCTGGATGTCATCCGCCTTGAAAATACCGGCGATATTCCTGTGTCCGGTATCCAACAGGTATTTCGTGATCAGGTATCCTCCCCTGCAGTCGTCCATGAGCACCTGGGGCTTGTCCTCCATCCGGTCAAAACATCCCTGGATAAACACATAGGGAATGCCATATTCCTCCAGCCGTTCATAAAAATGTAGGTGTCTGCAGCTGATCTGGCTTTTGCTGGGTTCAATGATGACCCCGTCGATATCTTTCTGCAAAAGTTCCTCTAAGCACTTTGCTTCCTGGCTTCTGGAGTTTCTCGTATTTTTTAATAAAATGCTGTACCCCTGCGCCGTGAGGACATCATCGATGCCCTGGATGACCCGGGGAAAAATATAATCCGACAGGTAGGTGGTCACCACGGCAATGTTGTGGGACTTGTGCTCCGGGCGTACCCGCTCCGACACGAACGTTCCCTTGCCGTGTACCGCGTAGATATCCCCCTCCTGCTCCAGGATTGCCAGTGCTTTGCGGACCGTCTGTCTGCTCACCTGGTAGACTGCCGCCAGCTGGTTCTCCGAGGGTACCCGGTCCCCTGCCCGCAGCTCGCCGCGGCGGATCTGTTCCTGCAGGTCATGATGCATTTTGTAGTATTTCAGCTGTTTTTCTTCCATAGTTTTTGTCTGAGTTCCTCCGCACCACTGACATATTCCTCACTTATGATATCGTTATGAATAACATCGTCGCAGATCTTGCGATTACGCTTCTCTGCGTCGATGGACAGGATCCGCAGCGTCTTTTCCTCCGTGTCATAATCGGAATCAATAATGTCCGCAATCAGCTTTTCCTTATCTCTTGCCACATAGATGATGTGGGTGGGAAAAGAACGCTTCATAGCGATAGCGCCGCACATGTCTACCGGAATCACGGCATATTTTCCCTGCTCCAGCAGTTCCTGAATGTCTTCTTTTCTTGTGCCGTACCGCACCCCGGCATAGGTGGTCTTCTCAAAAAAGTCCATCTGCCCAAAGTCTTCCTCTGACACGTACTTATGTCCGTGCCGCCCCGGTTCCGTGCAGTAATTCACCGGACGGGCGAAGATTTCTCCGTCTTCCCCGCACAGTGCTTCCGTGATCTCCCGTTTACCGGAGCCGGAAGGACCTACCAGGGCTAACACCGCCGGAGGTACCATTTTCTCCGTCCTCGAGGTGGAAGCTTTCATGATCTGTTTCACCAGAGACACGAATTCCGACATGGTATTCACAGACAGAAGTCCTGTCATTTTGGCATTCCAGGGCTTCCGCATCAGCACCGGGTACTCCGCCTTGCTCTCTAAAATATTATGGATGGCGTCGTCCAGTACAATGTCGAAATGGACACGATCCTTGGCGCTTCCCAGAATAATATTCTCCGGAGGCAACTCCGGGAACTGGGCCATGATCTGCTCCGCCCGCACTCCCATGAAATGCGGAGACACCGCCGTAATAAAAAAAACGTCCGCAATCTGCATCAGCCGGCGGATCCCACGTTTTGTCTCCTCCGTGGGGATCTGCCGGCTGTACAGTTCCGGATCGCTGTAAAATTCTTTGATTACCGAAGTTCTGCCTTCATTCGCCCAGGAAGTGATCTCTTCCAGGCGATAGGGCTCCTCCGGATGATATTTTTCATTCGCCATATCGATGGCAATACTGTTAAACGGGGCGGTAACGTCGTCCCAATCGATACCGATGCTGGGTCTGAGCATACTGTATTCCTCGCTTTTTCTGCATTCCGGATCTCTCCGGATGTTCCTGCTCCTAGCATAACATAAACGGGCACACAGCACAATATCATCATAATCCAGTGTTCTATCGCCAGATTCTCAGTACACTCATAGTCGCGGATATTTTTTCAAAGAATTCTTTCCGATATGCATTGTTCATTATTATTAGTCCCTTTTCACCAGATATATCGCGTTTTTTTAGATTGCTAACTATTTATCAAAGTTTTTATAGTGATAATGCACAACGAATCTTTTCTCTGTATTGCACAATTGCCAGTGATTCCAGACTGTGCTAGTATACATGTACAGGAGGAAAGTTCATGACCAACCGAGAATTATTAGAGACAATCGTAATAAAATTAGACAATATAGATCAGCGACTTGATAAGGTGGAGCAACGCCTTGATTCCCTGGAACAGCGAGTTACTAATTTGGAATGTCAGTTTGCTGATATGGAACACCAAATATCTAATTTGGAATGTGAGTTTGCTGATATGAAACACCGAATATCTAATTTGGAATGTGAGTTTGCTGATATGAAACACCGAATATCTAATTTGGAATGTGAGTTTGCTGATATGAAACACCGGATTACTAATATAGAACTGACTCTTGAGAATGAAGTCTCCCGTAATATTTGTACTATTGCAGAAGCTCATTTGGATTTATCCAGGAAATTTGATCAGGCATTAAAAGTCAAAGAAGACGACGAGCTGGTTCGTGTCCGTCTTAATGTATTAGAAAACGATGTCCGAAAAATAAAGCAGCGGCTCGAAATTGCATAGTTTATTTCTACCAATACCTTATCTTAATGGATAAGGTATTTTTTTGTTTTGCTTTTTGTTGACATGTCAACATCTTTATGTTACTATCGGTATAGTTGTTGTTTTGTCAACATCTCATAGGAGGACATTATGCAGGATCGTTTTGAAAGATTTGTCGTATCCATCACGGAATTGCACCGTTATCTGCAGAAATTAAAAGAACTGGAAATGGGGCAGCTGGACTTAAAAGCCGGCTACACCATGTGCCTGTATTATCTGGGAAAGCACCCGGAAGGGCTGACCGCCACACAGCTGACGGAATTGTGTAAGGAGGACAAAGCCGCCATCTCCCGCACCTTAAGCCAGCTCGGTACCAGAGGACTGGTCTCCTGCGAATTGCCGGAGCATAAGCGTTCCTACCGCACTCTGTATTATCTGACAAAAGAAGGACATACCGTTGTGAAGAAGATCAGTACCCGGATCTATTCCGCACTGGCACACGGCGGTGACGGCATGACGGAGGAGCAGCGGATCAGCTTCTACGACTCCTTAGAGCGCATCTCCCACAATCTGGAGCAGTATCTTAAGGAGCTGCCCTCGGAGCAAAAATAGAAAAGGATTGGTATCATATTTATGGAAAAAATACGTTTTATCACGGACTCCGCGTCCGATATGAATAACCCCAGAGAGGATGTCACGATATTGCCTTTGCACATCCGCTTCGGCGAGGAGGAATACGCCGACGGTGTCACCATCAGCCACAGAGAATTTTATGAAAAGCTCATTGAATGCGATACTCTGCCCACCACCAGTCTGATCTCGCCCGGCACCTTCGAGGAGGCATACGAGGCAGCGGTATCCGCCGGGGAGACCGTCATCGTCATCACCATCTCCGGCAAGCTGTCCGGCACCTGCCAGAGCGCCCGGATCGCTGCGGAAGATTATGAGGGCAAAGTCTTCGTCGTAGACAGCTTAAATGCCACCATCGGCGAACGGATCCTCGTAGAATACGGCATGCAATTAAAGGATCAGGGCATGCCTGCCGCAGAAATCGTAAAAGTATTAGATGAGCAGAAACACAAGATCCACACCATGGGACTCTTAGACACCCTGGAATATCTCAAAAAAGGCGGTCGTATCTCCTCTACCGTGGCATTTATCGGTGGTGCACTGTCCATCAAGCCTGTAGTCGCAATCTCAGACGGTGAGATCATTATGTTAGGCAAAGCCCGCGGTTCCAAAAACGGCAGTAACTTCCTCATCCGTGAGATTGAAAAGGCAGACGGTGTGGACTTCTCCAGACCTTTCTGCCTGGGTTATACGGGGCTTAGTGATGAGCTGCTGCAGAAATACATCCGTGACAGCGAACATCTCTGGAAGGATTACACCAAAGAGCTCCCCATCAGCACCCTGGGCGCCACCATCGGAACCCATGTAGGTCCCGGTGCCGTAGCGGTTGCCTTTTTTGAACATTAAATTTACAACACTAAATTATTACAGTTTTTTCCATTTGTTCAAAAATAGGACTTATTTCCCATGCATGCCCCACTGACAAAATTTTCCTCTTATGGTATATTGTAGAATCATTTCATATAGTTTATTCAATTTATACATCCCGTTCTACACTACAAAAGAGGAGAATTACTATGGGGCAGCATTTATGGATGTCCACGAATCATATCGTCATACACAGTTATTCGCCCGTGGCGGTTTTTCTGCTGGTGGTCATGTGTCTTCTGGCACTGTTGCTGATCCGGCAGACTTTTGTGAAACAGAGCCGGACTTTTTACCAGGCAGAATTCCATTCTGTGGGTTCTTCGGGCAGTCTACCATATCAGTCTTCTGTCCCTGTTCTTCCTCTATATCGCTTATCTGAAAATACTGATCGTCTTCTCGAAAGACGTTGGCAGAAAATACACCATTCTGTCCCACTGCATCCTGCTCGTGTTCGGAATTGCCGATCTTCTGGCTTAGCTGTACGGCTGGGGATTTGAACAGGATCACTACGGTACCTGGTCTGAAAACATATTATTTACCCCTTTTATGGCAGGATATCTTCTGTATCTGGCAGTGATCCTTTTCCTGCTGGTCCACTACAGACGCAGGCTTCCCACCGCACTGTTCCGCATGCTGATATTTACCGAAGCGATCTGTGCTGCCATCGTAGTCATGGAATCCGCCATGAATACGAATTCTTTCCTGGCGACGACCTATGTTCTGCCGCTTCTGGTGGTGCTGTATATGCTCCATGCCAATGCCTACGATCCGAAGACCGGTGCCCTGGGTTCCGCATCGTTAGATGAGTACCTGCGGCAGCAGCGTCACAGCTCCCAGGATACTTATTACCTGTGTCTGCGCTTTGATCTGGATTTTGAATATGTCATGACGGAAGAAATGGGGAAACTGTTCTACGGCTTCTGGACGGATTACTTCCGGAAGGGCATGCTGTTCAATCCCTCCACCAGTTTCTTCGTGCTGGCGGTGGACAGCCACAATGTACCGGATGCCACAGAGCGGGCGGTCACCCTGATCAAAAAGGTGTTCCAGAAATATTACGAGGAATATAAGCTTCCCTATAAGATGCTGCTCTTCGATCATCTGGATTTCTGTGAGAATCTGGAGCAGTTTTATGAGGTATTTAATTACTTTTCCGGAAAAGTCGCACCGAATTCCTATCGTGTCATCGGAGAGGAAGATTATCAGGCTTATAAAGAGATGCATTATATCAAGACCCAGTTAAAAGACATTTCGGAGCATGGCTCCTTAGATGATGAACGTGTTCTGGTCTATTGCCAGCCGGTACGAAATGTTCACACCGGCACTTACGACACCGCGGAATCCCTGATGCGTCTGCGGCTGCCCGATACCGGAATGGTATTCCCGGACCGTTTTATTCCCCTGGCGGAAAAATACGGCTACATCCACCGTCTCAGCATGATCATCCTGAACAATACCTGCAGGCAGATCAAGCAAATGCAGGATGAAGGTTACCTGATCTCCCGGGTATCCGTAAATCTCTCCGTGGAAGAACTGGGAGAAAAGGACTTCATGGAAGAGTTCAAATCCATCGTGCGTGCCACTGGTATCGATTTCCATACCATTGCCGTAGAATTCACGGAGACGCAGAACGACACGGAATACGAGCTGGTGCAGGAATGTGTGGATGAGTTCAAAAAGCTGGGCGTATGTACTTACCTGGATGATTTTGGAACCGGATATTCCAACTTCGACTGGATCTTAAGCCTGAAGCTTGACGTGGTAAAATTCGACAGAAGCCTTTTATTGATGGCAGATCAGGATGCCAACTCCCGTTTTATTCTGAACTATTTCTCCGCTGCCTTTGAGCGGCTGGGGTACAAGGTATTGTACGAAGGCGTCGAGACCGAGGAGCAAGAAGCCCTGTGTATTGACAGCGATGCGGATTACTTACAGGGTTACAAGTTCTCTAAGCCGATTCCCATCGAGGAATTGCCCCGGTTCCTGACCCGCGCTTAAATCATAAAATAGTTTCCAAATAAAAATCCCGAAGACTTTTCACAGTCTCCGGGATTTCAATTTCTGTTTATTCTTATTTATCTTTTGCTTAAGCTTAACTATTAAGCTGCCTTCTTCGCTTTCTTCTCTTTCATCTGCTTAGCGAAGGTCTGTGCACCTTCCACTACCAGGAAGATTGCCAGTACTGCCATTGCAGCTGCGAAGAATAACTGGAACCAGTCACCCCATGCAGCGGTGCCTGCGCCGATTGCCTTGCACTTATTGATGACAGTGATTACCAGGCTGGTCAGGGTTGCAGCAAGCATGAAGATCATAGGGAAGAAGAACATCTTGTTGTTCTTGCCTACTTCACCGAGCCATGCAGCTACTGCCATCAGAGCGATACCTGCAAGCAGCTGGTTGGCTGCACCGAACAGACCCCAGATCTGGCTTAAGGACAGACCACCCAGAATACAGCCGATAACAACCATCAGCACGGTACCGAACAGAGGATGCGCCAGCACCTTACGTACGCCCTTGGCATCCTTATAGGAAGCCTCACCTTCCTTCAGGAACAGTTCGGAGAACATGAAACGGCTCAGGCGGGTACCGGTATCCAGACTGGTCAGTGCGAATACGGATACAGACAGAGTTAACAGTGCGTAAATGGTGGAATATGCCTTGGAGGTCTCACTACCGAACATGGATGCGATACCTGCAGCGAATGCAGCTGCGGGAGATCCAAACTCACCGTTTAAGTATTTCTGATATACTGCACCGACTGCTACCAGAGCAATGATACCCAGAGCAGACTCGATCAGCATGGAACCGTAACCGATTGCCTTGGCATCCTTCTCGTTAGCTAACTGCTTGGAAGAAGTACCGGTAGCGATCAGGCTGTGGAAACCGGAACATGCACCACATGCTACCGTGATGAACAGCATAGGGAACAGAGTCTGACCTGCCTTGGGTTCCCAGCTGGTGAATGCGGGAATATCAAATGCAACAGTACCGGTGACAGCACCTGCGACCACACCGATAAATGCCAGACCGATCATAGCGTAGAGCAGAAAGCTGGACAGGTAATCACGGGGCTGCAACAGGATCCATACAGGAACCAGGGAAGCCACTGCAATGTACACACCTACGAATACGATCCATGCGATACGGTTCATAGCGAAACCAACATTCAGACCAAAAGCGGTGATCAGTACGATACTGATGACACCACCGATGGTAGCAGGCAGAGTTTTCACGCCCATTCTGTTGGTCACATAACCATAGATAACAGCCAAAACAATGAACCACAGAGAAATCATGGCGGTAGACTGGTTACCGGTCGGATTGGTCACAAAACCGAAAGCAGTCTTGCCGGCTTCGTCTGCCACAGTCAGGAAAGTACCTGCTACAATGTTGACGAAGGAAGCGATTACCAGGATCAGCACTAAGAGTGCGAAGATGATAAAAAGCTTCTTTGCTTTGGATCCCATGGAATCCTCGATGATCTCACCTACAGATTTACCGTCATGTCTGATAGATGCGAATAATGAACCGAAGTCCTGCAGACCGCCAAAGAAAATACCACCGATAATACACCACAGGAATACGGGAACCCATCCGAAAATGGAAGCCTGAATCGGTCCGTTGATCGGACCTGCTCCGGCGATAGAGGAAAAATGATGTCCCATCAGTACGGCAGGCTTAGCTGCAACGTAATCCACACCGTCCTCCTTCTCAATAGCAGGAGTCTTCTTGGCAGGATCGATGCCCCACTGTTTTGCCAGCCAGGAGCCATAGAACACATAGCCGATAAATAATAATGCAATAGCGGCTAAAACAATTAATAATGCTGTCATTTGTGTTTCTCCTTTTCTTATACACAGAATTTAATTTTTGTAAATACACGAATTGCTCCGCAAAATGCTGCTCTCGCAATTCTAAACTGTTCGGAATCCGTTAATTTACTTCGTAAATTACTACTTCCTCACAGTTTTTCGGTCCATAAATTCAAATATCTTGCCATGCAAGCATGCCCGATATTTGGAATTTCTGTCCCTTGTATTTACTGTATTGCCTTTTTCACGAGCTTCTTCAAAATCTGTCCGTGGCGGTTGTGGACAATCCGACCCGAAGAAAGCTCGGCGACAATCAAACGGTAATTACTCCAGCCATGAAATCCCCAGAGGTAACTCTGATAATGTCTGCACTTTTTAACCTGTGCAAGAGCATCCTCAGCCGCATGACCGGTCAGAATGATCAGGACCACATCACTGTTCCTGTGATTGGATGAGGGCTGCACATTGGCAGTTCCCCGCTCCCAGGCAATGGAGTCCAGTTCCAGAAGGTGTTCCTTCGTCAAGGAATCCTCTGTGGCAAAATACACGGTCTCGTTGGTGTCAATATCTGCCACCTTCGCTTTCTTGACCAGAAAATACTGCTCATTGTGGGATCCGAAGACCGCTTCGGCTGCGAATGGCGGTTCTACAGCCGTATGCCTGATATCGTAGTATGTCTGATAAGATCGCAGGACGCGCGTTAACGCCTCCCCGGGAGTAAGTGTCTTTTGTGATTCCATTCTGTTTTTCCTTTAAGCATGCGTAATCAATTGCATTTACGTTCATGCCATTGTTAACTTTAGCACGCTAACGTATCATGTGCAATAAATTTTTTAGCAATTCTTAACACATTTTTTATAAATACGTACTTTATCGTTATATAATAGTCCTCTGAAAGCATTTTTCCAAGGTACAGATTTAACCTTTATACCATTACAAATTTAATCTCTTTCTTCGAATTTCATTATCCTTTTATTCCTTATTTATCCTTTGCATTTAACAGCTCCTGCATGGTATGCCAGCCAAGCACCGCGCATTTTACCCGGGCGGGCATATGGGCGATATCCTGCAGTACGGAGGCTTCCTCCAGTTCGTCCCGCTCTTCCTCGGTGATGCTTCCCTTGATCATCTTCAGGAACAGATCTGCCAGATGCAGTGCCTCTTCCTTACTTCTGCCGATGACCAGCTCCAGCATCATGTCTGCGGAAGCCTGAGAGATGGCACAGCCGTCTCCTTCAAAGGCTCCGTCCACGACCATGCCGTCCTCTACCTTCAGTTCCAGGAAAATGTCATCGCCGCAGCTGGGATTGACACCTTCCAGCACCAGATTGGCATCCTCCAGCTTATGCTTATGATACGGATGCAGATTGTGCTCCGTCAGGATTTCATTGTAAAATGTCTTATTCTCCATAGCCCATCTGTCTCCTTATTCCGGCAAGGCTTGTTAAAAATGCCTGTATTTCTTCTTCCGTATTGTAGACACCCAGACTCACTCTGGTGGTGGACAATACTTTCAGATGCTGTAACAGCGGCTGGGCACAGTGATGTCCCGCCCGGACCGCGATGTGATCCGCATCTAAGATAGATGCCACATCATGGGGATGCACACCGTCCAGCTTAAAAGTCACGATGCCGTGGTGATCCTCTGCCTTCTGAGATCCTAAGATGTGTACCGCAGGAATCTCTTTCATGCCGTCCATCAGCATTTTGGTCAGCTTTGCTTCTCTCTCTTCGATGAAATCAAAGCCGATCTTCTGCACATAGCGGATCGCCTCTGCCAGTGCATAGGCTCCGGCGCCGTTTACGGTACCTGCCTCGAACTTGTGGGGCACTTCCGCCCACACGGCTCCGGTGCGGCTGACAGAATCGATCATTTCACCACCGCATAAGAACGGGGGCATCTTCTCTAACAGTTCTCTCTTCGCATATAATACACCGATTCCCATGGGCGCATACATTTTATGCCCGGAAAATGCCAGGAAATCCACATCCAGATCCTGTACGTCCACCGCCATATGGGGAACGCTCTGGGCACCGTCCGCTACGAAATAAGCTCCCGCTTCGTGTGCCAGCTGTGCAAAACGTTTAATGTCATTTTTGCAGCCCAGCACATTGGATACCTGGGTCATTGCCACGATCTTCGTATGTTCGCTCAGCGCCTCTTTAAATGCTTCCTCGGTATATTTTCCGTCCTCGGTGCACTCTAAGTATTTCACCACCGCTCCGGTTCTCGCTGCTGCCTGCTGCCAGGGCAGGAGATTGCTGTGGTGCTCCATGATGCTCACCAGGATCTCATCTCCTGGCTGTAATACCAGGGAACCCAGGCTGTATGCCACCAGATTCAGGGCTTCCGTGGCATTGCGGACGAATACGATCTCCGCAGCCTCTTTGGCGCCTATGAATCCACGGACAGCTTCTCTGGACTCTTCGTATTTTTCGGTGGCAGCCTCTCCCAGCTCGTACAGTCCGCGCAGGGGATTGGCATTGTATTTTTCATAAAATGTTCTCTCTGCCTCCAGGACGCAGGACGGCTTCTGGGAAGTCGCTGCTGTGTCCAGGTAAATGACATTATTATTCATAAGCAGGGGGAAATCCTTACGGATCTCACTGACTGAAGTACTCATACTTCCTCCTCTTCCGCGGCTCTGCCCAGGAATTCCTGTACTTTCGCCTGTGTGGCGGCATCGGGGATCTTGCGGCAGACCGCATCTACCTTCGCCATCGCCATCATTTCATAGATCTGCTCTCTGTTCATGCCACGGCTCTCTAAATAGAACAGCAGCTCATCATCCAGCTTACCGATGGTAGCGCCATGGTTGCCTTCCACATCTTCCTCCGCGCAGAGGATCAGGGGAATGGTTTGGTTCACCACATCGTTGGACAGTAACAGCACATCCTCTTTTTCGTTGCCTACGGCACCCTTGGCACCCCATTTGAAATCAATGGTACCACGATACAGCTTAAAGGCATGATCTCTCAACACGCCGCCTGCCTGCATATTGCTCTGGGTCTTTCTGCCCTCATGCAGAGCCACGTAATTCATATCCAGTCTGCCGTTACCGTCGACGATATAAGCGGTGTCGGCATTCATGCCGCTCTCTCTGCCCTGCAGGGTAGTCTTGCAGCCAAGATAAGTGTCCTTACCGCCCAGAATCAGCTGGATCACTTCTAAGGACGCTTTCTCTTCGCATAAGGCACCGATGTCGTTCATAAAAGTAAACTCGCTGCCCAGTCTCTGAATCTGGATCAGACGGATCTTCGCGCCCTCTTCCAGGTACAGTCTGGTAGATACGGCTGCCTGACCGGCTGCTTCTCTGTCGGAAGCAAAGTCCTCGATCACGGTGATCTCACTGTTTTTGCGTGCTCTTACTGCTACGGCTCCCGCCTGTAAGCTGTTCTGCGCATACTCATAATCTAGGAGCAGGGGCTGCTCTTCTGCGGTATCTGCGGGCACTTCGTAGTGGGATGCCTGCACCTTTGCTTCGGCAAGCAGACCGTCCATATCTTCTCCCATACCGGAGGCAATCCCTGCAAAATCGGCATTCCAGGTTGCAGTGTTTTCCTTTTCTGCTGTCGTTATCTTTTCCGGGAGGGTGACATGCGCCTCTCCTGCTGCGGGAATCGTTATTTTATCCAACTGCGTCTCGTTCATGCGAAGCCAGTTCCATGTCCTGGAGGGCAGCCGATTGATGGTCATATTATATTCTTTTTCCATATTCTGTCCTCCTTCCTTATCCGATACTGCCTTTCATTTCCAGGCGGATCAGATTGTTCATCTCCACTGCGTATTCCAGAGGCAGCTCCTTCGATACATTGTCCGCGAAGCCGCTGACGATCATGGCTCTGGCGTCCTCTTCGGAGATACCGCGGGACATCAGATAGAACACTGCTTCGTCACTGATTCTGCCGATCTTCGCCTCGTGTCCGATATCGGCATCCTGGGTACGGATGTCCATTGCCGGGATGGTGTCGGAACGGGACTTGTCATCCAGCATCAGGGACTGACAGGATACGGCGGACTTGCTCTTCGCCGCGCTGTTCTTCACGACTACGGAGCTTCGGAAGGTACTGATACCGCCATCCTTGGAGATGGACTTGGTATTGATATAGGAAGTGGTCTCCGGTGCATTGTGAACCACCTTGGTACCGGTATCCAGGTTCTGTCCGGCTCCTGCGAAGGTGATGCCGGTGAACTCCGCTCTGGCACCCTTACCGTTCAGCACACTCATGGGGTACAGGTAGGATACGTGGGATCCGAAGGAACCGGATACCCATTCGATGGTACCGCCCTCTTCCACCAGGGCACGCTTAGTGTTCAGGTTATACATATTCTTGGACCAGTTCTCGATGGTGGAATAACGCAGTTTTGCATTCTTCCCGACGAACAGTTCCACGCAGCCGGCATGGAGGTTCGCCACGTTATACTTCGGTGCGGAGCAGCCCTCGATGAAGTGCAGATAAGCGCCCTCATCCACGATGATCAGGGTATGCTCAAACTGTCCGGCGCCCGGTGCATTCAGTCTAAAATAAGACTGTAAGGGGATCGTCACAGACACTCCGGGGGGTACATATACGAAGGAACCGCCGGACCATACGGCACCGTGCAGTGCTGCGAATTTGTGGTCTCTGGGGGTAACCAGCTTCATGAAATGCTTCCGCACCATATCGGCATATTCCCCGTTCAAGGCACTCTCCATATCGGTGTAGACTACGCCCTGGGCTGCCACTTCTTCTCTGACATTATGATATACCAGTTCGGAATCGTACTGGGCGCCCACACCGGCGAGAGACTTCCGCTCCGCCTGGGGGATTCCCAGCTTCTCAAAAGTATCCTTGATGTCCTCCGGCACCTCAGACCACTTGGCACTCATATGGGTATTGGGCTTCACATAAGTCACGATATCGTCCATGTTCAGCCCTTCGATGGAGGGACCCCAGTCCGGGACTTCCATCTCATTATAGATCTGCAATGACTGCAGACGGAAATTCGCCATCCATGCGGGATCGTTCTTCTTCGCGGAGATCTCTTCCACAATGGCGGGCGTCAGTCCTTTCTGAATGCGGTAGACGTCTTTTTCTTCGTTACGGATATCGTAAATACTTCTGTTGACGTCTTCCACATAAGTCTTTTCTCTTTCACTCATTCGGATCGTCGACCTCCTTTACGCTTCCAGAAAACGCTCGAAACCATGCTCATTGATCTCGTCCACCAGAGAAGCGTCGCCGGATGCCACGATCTTACCGTTCACCAGTACATGGGTCTTATCCACATGCAGGGACTCTAAGATCCTGGTACTGTGGGTGATAATTAACAGCGCACCCTTTTTGTCCTTCTGGTACTCTTCCACACCCTTGGATACAGTACGCACGGCATCCACATCCAGTCCGGAATCGGTCTCATCCAGGATCGCCAGAGAGGGCTTTAACATCAGCAGCTGTAAGATCTCTGCCTTTTTCTTCTCACCACCGGAAAATCCGACGTTCAGATCACGGTCGCCGTAGGAAGGATCCATCTGCAATACTTCCATTGCCTTCTCCAGTTCCTTTTTGAATGTCCACAGCTTGATACGGGAACCGCTTCTCTGCTCCACCGCATTACGGATAAAGTTCCGCAGGGACACACCGGGTACCTCTAAGGGGTTCTGGAAGGACAAAAAGATACCGTCCTTCGCTCTCTGGTCTGCGGTCTCCTCCAGTAACTCTTTTCCTTTAAAAAGGATCTCACCACCGGTCACCTCATAACGGGGGCTTCCCATGATGGTGTAGCCCAGGGTGGACTTACCGGCACCGTTGGGTCCCATGAGGACATGCGTCTCTCCGGGACGTACCTCTAAATCTATTCCATGAAGGATGGGCTTGTCCTCTACACTGACGGACAAGTTACGCACCTGTAATAATTGTTCTGACATATACTTCCTCCTATCTCTAGCGCTTAACTAGGAATTATTATATCATTATATACAAGCATATACAAATATGCAACATATAATTCCTACAAAAGTACCGTACATTCTTGGCGATTTGTATTACACCTTGTGGTTAGTCCTAACTTACTATAAAGCAAAAGAGAAGCCACTGCAAGTATATCCTGATATGCAGCGGCTTATCTCTTATTTTTACTTCTTTTATACCTCTTCTTTGTCCAGAAGATTCTTCATACTCTTGGTGCTGATCCGCAGTGTGGAAGTATTGTGCAGCTGAGCGGAAGTGGTGGGAGGAATGATTCCTGCCACGCCCAGGACAATGAGTCCGGTGTTAATACCTACGATCATGCGGTAATTCTTATGGATTCGCGCCATCAGGGCATTGCTCAGTTCCTTCAATGTCGCTACTTCCTGTAAATTATCCGCACCGATGGTCACATCCGCGATCTCTCTTGCGATCTGTGCGCCCTCGCTGATGGCGATACCCACATCTGCAGCGGACAGTGCGGGAGAATCGTTGATGCCGTCACCGATCATAATGACCTTATGACCTGCCTGCTTCTCCTGCTCTACGAACTTCGCCTTATCCTCCGGCAGTACCTCGGAATAGTATTCATCCACACCGACGATACCTGCGATGGACTTTGCGATACGGTCGCTGTCGCCGGTCATCATTACGACCTTGCTGATGCCCAAACCTTTTAACTGCTTTATAACCTCGGGTGCCTCTTCTCTCAGAGGATCCTCGATATAGATCACTGCTGCCAGCTTGCCGTCGATTGCCATATACAGACGGGAATATTCCTCGGAGAGCTGCTCGAACAGTTCTTCCTTGCCTTCCGGAATCTGTGCCTGCTCATCCTCGAATACGAAATGATAGCTTCCGATAATGATCTTCTTGCCTTCCAGTGTGGAAGAGATACCGTGTGCTACGATATATTCCACTTTGGTATGCAGTTCTTCATGTACCAGCTCCTTGCGGGCTGCCTCACGTACCACTGCTTTCGCCATGGAATGAGGGAAATGTTCCTCCAGGCAGGCGGCGATCCGAAGCAGTTCGTCCGCCGGCTGTCCGTTAAAGGATATGACATCCGCCACGGTGGGCTGTGCTTTGGTCAGGGTTCCCGTCTTATCAAATACGATGGTGGTGGCATCTGCCATAGCCTCTAAGTATTTACCGCCCTTGACCGTGATCTCATAAGTGCTTGCCTCACGGATCGCAGACAGTACCGCCAGGGGCATGGACAGCTTCAGTGCGCAGGAAAAGTCCACCATCAGCACAGATAATGCCTTGGTCACATTTCTCGTAAACAGCCATACCAGTCCCGTACCTAAGAAGGTATAAGGTACCAGCTTGTCTGCCAGGTGTTCTGCCTTACCCTCCAGAGAGGATTTCAGCTTCTCGGATTCCTCGATCATGGTCATGATCTTCTCGTATTTGCTGGAGCCGCCGGTCTCCTTGACACGAATGGTCAGTTCGCCCTCTTCTACCACGGTTCCGGCATAGACGGTTCCGCCCATGACTTTTCTCACGGGAACGGATTCTCCGGTCAGGGAAGCCTGGTTCACCATGCCTTCTCCATCGGTCACCGTTCCATCAAAAGGAATCACATTACCCATGTGGATCCTTACCAGATCACCGGATTTGATCGTCGTCGCGGGCGCCAGGATCTCCTGTCCGTCGTCACTTACGACCCATACTTTATCAATATTTAAGGACATGCTTCTCGCCAGATCCCCGACGGACTTCTTATGGGTCCACTCTTCCAGGATCTCGCCGATGCCAAGCAGGAACATAACAGAACCTGCAGTGCTGTAATCGCCACGCAGTACGGAGACACCGATGGCGGTAGCATCCAGTACCGGCACTTCGATCTTGCCCTTTGCCAGGGTCTTAATTCCGTGCCAGAGATATTTGAAAGATTTCACCGTGGTGATCACGGAACGGATATCCATAGGAAGGAACAGCTTGATGCCGTAGTGCATCACGACCTTGTTGATCAGCTGATCCTTATACTCCCGGTTCATCTCTCTGCCGGAATTATCCAGATAATTCTGCGGCACATCTGTGGTCTGATAGCTGAATCTCTCTAATGTCTTCAGGGCATCTTCCCTGGAGCCGGTATAGACTACCGTAACGTCCTGGGTACGCTCCTGGATTTTGGCACTGACGATATTGTCCTGCCCGTCCAGATAGTATTGCAGCGTATCTGCCTGTGCAAAGCTCATGCGGCTCTGCAAAATGTGAATTCTGAGTCTCCCCTTTATCTCATGTCTGATCACAAATTTCATATTTGATGCCTGCTTTCATGAAAGGGATTATTCAGCGTCTGCTGCGGTCTCTTCTGCTACGTTCTCTTCTGCTGTGCCGTCGAACTCCTGCGCTGCCTGTGCTGCTCTGTCCTCATTGATCTGCTGAGCTTCTGCGTAGATGTCCTCTGCATTCTCCTGGATGGTAGTAGCGGTCTTCATCACGCACTCTTTTGCACGCAGAACAGCTGCGGTACAGTTGGTGTACAGCTTCTTTGCATCCTTGCTGGACAGGATCTTGATACCTGCGGTTCCGAACAGAACGCCTGCTGCGAAGATACCGGTTTTAGCTTTGTCGATTTTCTTTAAACACTTTAACATTGTAATTTTCCTCCTGTGTTATATGGTTTTAAAACAATACGGTTTTCTCGTTTAAGGTGATATTATATAAGAACTCCTTTTATTTTTCCAGTATTTTTTTCGGATTTCGACCACTTTTTTTCTCAATAGTTCTCAATAAGCAGCGGATTCCTTAGAACCCGCTGACTTTCTTGTACTCCTGCAGCTTCTCTCTGGCTGCCGGGGTCAGATTCTTAGGTACCTGGATCTGGATTACGACGTACTGATCGCCGTGGACGTTTTTATCTTTCATGGAGACCACGCCCTTGCCTTTCAGCCGGATCTTGCTGCCGGACTGGGTGCCTTCCTTTACCTTGCACATGACATCACCGTACAGAGTAGGCACACGGATCTCGCCGCCCAGTGCTGCGGTGGTATAGGGGATATTGACCGTGGTGTACAGATCCTGTCCCCGTCTCTCCCAGCCGGGCTTCTCCTGTACCGTCACCTTCAGATACAGGTCACCGCTCTCGCCGCCGGAATAGCCTTCACCGCCCTTACCTTTCAGACGGATGCTCTTACCGGTGTCAATACCTGCCGGGATGTGTACCTGCACAGATTCGGATTTGCTCGTGGTCGGATCTCTTAAGGTAAAGGTCTTGTCGCATCCGTGCATTGCCTCATCAAAGCTGATGGTGATGCCGGATTCCACATCCTGTCCCTTGCTGCGGTAGTTCGCGCGACTGCCCCGTCCGGAGCCTTTCTGTCCTTTGAAATACTGTCCAAACAGATTGTCGAAAATATCCTCCTCACCGCCGAAGCCGTCAAATCCGCCGGTGCTGTAATGGAACGTGCCATTGCCAAATCCACCGAAGCCCTCGGAGCCAAACCCTCCGGTACCTCCACTGTAGTGGAATCCTCCGTTCCTTGCCTGTTCCTGATACTGTCTGGCAGCTTCCTCATTAAATCCCTCCTGAAAAGCGGCGAAACCATACGTATCATACAGTTTTTTCTTTTTTTCATCCCCCAGCACATCGTAGGCTTCGTTGACTTCCTTCAGCTTCTCCTCTGCCACAGGGTCTCCGGCATTGGTATCCGGATGATACTTTTTGGCTAATTTACGATATGCCTTTTTTATCGCTGCGGCGTCCGCTGTCTTGCTGACACCCAGTACTTCGTAATAATCTCTCTTCGTTGTCTTCGTCATATTCCCTCCATTCTGCCCAACCGGTGAGCCACACAACCAAGACCTTTACATTGTTTCCAAAAAAGTCAGCCACACAGTTTCCTGCGCGGCTGACTACTTAAAATCATTGTAACTATTCAGAACCCCATTCGCAAAACCGCCTCTTCGAGGTTTCCTTTTGCTGATGCAGTCGCTTTCTTTTACATAGATTATACTAACACCGTTTTTTAGCACTCGCAAGCTTTGAGTGCTAAAATTTTTATTAAAAATTGGCTAACTCAAATCTATAATTTGCCGCCCTTGGATCCTCCAAAGCTGGCGGAATTCAGAATATTGGTGTCAAAGGTAAAGGTAAGTCTCTCTTCGGTGCGGGCTCTCTTTAATGCCAGTCCGATCATCCGGTCTAACAGTTCCTTATAAGGAACGCCCACCGGCTCCCACAGATAAAATGCCAGAGATCCGGGGATGGTATTGATCTCGTTAAAATACAGTTTGCCGTTGTCCTCATCGATCATAAAGTCGATACGGGACACACCGTTACAGCCTAACGCCTTGAAGGATCTGACTGCCAGTTCCCGCACCTCTTCTCTCTTCTCGGGAGACAGTTCTGCGGGGATCTTGCGGGATACGCTTGCCATACCCTTGGAGCCACTGCCCTTGGCATTGCTGACGTATTTATCTTCATAACTTAAAATATCCTTGGTGTGCAGAGGTTCCTCACACTCGGAAGCGATGGCTTCGTTCTCATCACCCAGTACGGAGCAGTTGATCTCCCGCAGGTTCGTGATGGCATGCTCTACCAGCACCTTGGTGGCATATTTAAACGCATCGTCTACGGAATGTGTCAGTTCCACACGGTTCTTCGCCACGCTGATACCCACGCTGGAACCTAAGTTCACGGGCTTTACGATCACAGGGTATCCCAGTCCTTCTTCTACTTTATTCAGAAGCGTCTCCATCTCTGCATAATCTGCCAGGGTGTAGAGCTGTGCATCCAGTACCGGCACATCGCATTCTTTTAATACTGCTTTCATGATGTATTTGTCCATACCAATGGCGGATGCGGTCACATCACAGCCCACGAAAGGAATGCCCATGGTCTTAAGGTAACCCTGGAATGCACCGTCCTCCACGTTGGTACCGTGGACTACCGGGAAAGCCACATCGATCTCTACCGGTTTCTTACCGCCGAACAGCTTCACGGGGAACGGAGTCAGGAATACCTTGCCGTCTTCGTTGGTCATGATGACTCTCTGGGACTTTTTCAGCAGTTCGTCGATATTTTTGTAGGATTCGATCTTGCCGATCTCCTCGCCGATGTACATTTCATTGCGCTTGGTCATGTAGACCGGGATCACTTCGTATTTGTCCGTATCCATGTTCAGGACAGCCTGAATGCCGGAGATCACGGATACCTCGTGCTCCACGCTCTTGCCGCCGAACAGCATTGCTACTCTTGTCTTCATCTATTTTTCCTCCTGAAATTTCCTGGTTCTCACAACTATTCAGAACGCATTTCGCAAAACCGCCTCTTCGAGGCTTTCCTTTTGCTCAATTCGTTTACTCGTCGTATAAATCCAATTACATGTTCTTACGAATGCAAGCATTCAACGAACATTGTAATGGATCTATCCGACTCTAAATAGTCTAATAATTATCAGGTAAATCATTCTCTAATAAGATATATTTATGTCCCTGCCCTTTGATGGCATAGGCATAAGATACTGCCTCTTCCAGCTTGTCGAATACCTGGCATTTTTCCTCCGGGAAGCCCTTCTCCAGCACGCCCTCTCTGATGGGTTCGGTGTGACGTCTGCCCACCAGCAGGATATAATCGCAGCAGTCTGCCGCGTAGTTACCGAATTTACGGTTGTATTCCGCTTCCTTGTCTCCCAGCTCCACCATACCCGGTGTGATCAGGATCCGTAAGCCGTCGAACAGCTTTAAAGTCTCCACTGCTGCCTTGGAACCTACGGGGTTGGAATTGTACGCATCGTCAATAATGGTCACCAGACCGTGTTCCCGCAGCTGCATTCTATGAGGCACCGGCTCGATCCGGCGTACCGGAATCCGCAGTTCCTTCAAAGTCATACCCATTCTGTGGGCTACCGCAATGGCACCTACCACATTGATGACATTATGGGCACCGATGAGGCGCATCTGGAAGCGCTCGCTCTCGCCCTCCGGGGTCACTACCGTGAACTCCGTGCCCAGCTGGGATACCTTCACATCCTTTGCACAGTATCCTGCCCCTTCCGTCTCGGAATAATAGAAGATCTTCTCCGGGCTCTTATCATAAGAGGGGGAAGCTGCCTGCTGTCTGATAAAGTCATTGTCGCCGTTTAAGAACAGCATGCCGCCTTCCGGCAGCGCATCCGCCAGCTCGAACTTCGTCTTCTGAATATTTTCCATATGAAAAAAGGTCTCTAAATGCTGTGGTCCGATTGAAGTAATCACACCATGATCAGGGTGCACCATATCGCAGATTTCCTTAATATCACCCACATGACGGGCTCCCATCTCGCAGACGAAGATCTCCGTGGTAGGCTTTAAGGAGCTACGGATCGTCCGCACCACGCCCATAGGAGTATTATAACTCTCCGGAGTCACCAGCACATTGAATTTTTCCTGCAGCAGCGTCTGCAAATAGAACTTCACGCTGGTCTTGCCGTAGCTTCCGGTGACGCCGATAATGGTAAGTCCGGGTACACTTTTCAGCTTCCTTACCGCATCGTTAATATAATGCTGGTTGATTCCTGCCTCGATGGGATGGTTGATCACATTCGCCACAATATTTAGGAAGAAATGCACCGATACCAGGATCAGACACAGCCCCGGGATCCGGTTCGTTCCCGCGAAGATCCACGTAAGCACAAATACCGCTAAAGTCAGGATCAGCTCCGTGGCGATCATACGCTTCACACGGGCGGTGTATACCAGTTTCTTCTTCGTATGCATCCGCTTCATGGCACGATATACCACGAAGATCAGAAGCAGTACCAGGTACTCGAAGATCTCCAGTGCCAGATACGGGAACGCACAGGTCACTGCTCCCAGCACCAGTCCGAAGTACAGGATCCACTGGAGTCTTGCGTTTTTCCTAAGCCAGTGGAGATGTTCTTTATTCTTATAGCCGTTCAGCTGGAACATATGCATATTATAACGCATCGTATAAAAATATGCGGGAACGGCAAGCACGATTGCCACAATTGCACGTATGATCATTTCAGATAAGCCTCCATAATTCCACGGAACTGTGCCGGTTTCTCCAGGAAGGAGAAATGCCCGGTCCCCGGGATCACTGCCAGTCCGCAGTTCGGGATCTTCTCTTCCATGATATGTGCATCCTGGATAGGAGTTGCGGTGTCCTTATCGCCCCAGATGAGCAGTACTTCCTGGCGGATCTTCGGAAGCAGCTCCGTCAGATCTTCGTTCACTGCCTTTACCATACACTGGCGCATCATGGGCGTGGCATTGCGGTAATCCGCAGATCCCTGTCTGCTCCTCCAGTCGTCAATGACCTCCGGGAACATGGCATAGATCAGTTTCATGTTCAGAACCTTTTTTAACATCTTATACTTGCGGATCTTCCACTTCTGTGCCGCAGATCTCTTCGGCAGGATCCCGGCGCTGTCGATCAGGATAATATTCGTGATCTCGAAGGGAATGCTCTCTCTGGCTGCCAGTTTGATGATCACACGGCCACCGTAAGAATGTCCGATAAGGGTTGCTTTCTGTACCTGCATGACTTCCATGAATCTGCAGAAGAAGTCCGCGAAGCCATCTACATCCCAGGGCTCCCTGGGTTCATCACTGCCGCCGAAGCCCGGAAAATCAAACTGGATCACCCGGTACCTACTGCCGTCAATGGCTCCCGCCACAGAATCGTATACTCCCAGATCCGTGCCCCAGCCCTGCAGGATCACCACGTTATTTTCACCGGTGCCTGTTATTTTTACACATATATTATATCCGTCTACTTCTATATTCATTGTAAACCTCAATTTCCAGTCATTGCCGTTACAGTCTTTCATTATAAGCGGAATCTGTCATAATGACAAGCCATATCCTAACGCTTCAGTTCCTGGTTGAGAACTTCCGTGAGTTTTTCCACATTTACAGGCTTGGACAAATGTCCGTTCATTCCGCTGGCAAGGGACTGCTTCACATCCTCATCAAAAGCATTGGCACTCATGGCAATGATGGGAATGGTACGGCAGTCTTCTCTGTCTAACTTACGGATCTGACCGGTGGCCTCCAGTCCGTCCATGACAGGCATCATGATATCCATCAGGATCAGATCATAATACCCCTCCGGGACTTCCTTCATGCGCTCTACCGCCTCTTCTCCATTGTATGCGCCTTCCACTTCCATATTACAGTCCTCCAGAAGAGCCTGGGCAATCTCCATATTGAGATCGTTGTCTTCCACGATCAGGACCCGTTTCCCGGAAAAATCCGTTCTCCGGATGTCGATAGTCTCCACAGTATCTTTGTCCTCCAGCCATTTCAGCCGGATCGTAAATCCAAATGTACTGCCTTCTCCCGGTGTACTATGCAATGTAATATCCGCATCCATCATATGCACCAGACGGCTGCTGATAGCTAATCCCAGACCTGTCCCCTGGGTTCTGGCGTTTCTTGACTGATCCGCCTGTTCAAAACGACGGAAAATCATCTGCTGTTTGTTCTCGGGAATTCCAGCGCCCTCATCTATCACATGGAAAGATACTTCCGAATATTCACCGTCTCCGCAGGTCTCCGTCACCGTAAGCCATATTCTCCCTCCGGGATTGGAATATTTTACTGCATTACCGAGGAGATTGACCAGCACCTGATTGATCCGCAGTTCATCACATAAAAAGCTATGATGCAGTAATTCAATCTGCGGAATATAGTGCAGATCCTTCTCTGCAATCTTTGCCTCTAATAACGGCTCAAGATCCAACAGCATCCGGTATAGATTGCATTGCTCCAGTACCAGACGCATTTTGCCGCTCTCGATTTTAGACATATCCAGAATATCATTTAATAATCCCAGCAGATAATTGGAGGAGCTACGTATTTTCTGCAGGCAGTCCACTCTGCGTTCTTCTGTCTGGCCGTCCCTGAGGGCGATCTCCGTCATCCCGATAATGCCATTCATAGGTGTGCGGATCTCATGGGACATTCTCGCCAGGAAATCCGATTTTGCCTGAGCAGACAGATCGTGCCGCTGTAAATTGATCTTATTCTGAATGACAGTCGCAATCTCGTTGAACTCCTTCTGAATACGATCGTAAGCTACCGTATTCTGTCCGAAGAACAGAATACTACCCGAATAACTGCTCTGGTCCACCATGTGAAATATCAGTCCCGTTCCCGGATAAGCTGACAGATATGGCTTCATGGCAGGATCCTGCCGCAGTTTATCGTCAATCGGCAGGATCTCCTGCATCGTCCTGCTCTCAATATACTTTTGATATTCCGAACCGGTACAATGGACAATACCGTCCCATTCACTGTCATCGCCCATCCATCGGTACTGCACACTGTTCACCAGATACTCCCTGTCGAATTTCGTTATGAGCAGTCCCGTCAACCCGTAGCTTTCTTCCAGCTTCATTGCCAGAACGTCCAATATCACAGACAGTTCGCCGTCTTTGTCCATCAGATTCAGTGCCAGGGATGCCATACTCATCCGTTTCCAGTGTCCGAGGGAAGCCACCTCACCAAAGCTTCTGCTGACAAAAAGCATACGCTCATCTTCTGATAACTCCGTATATGTCACATCCTGCATCCGTCCGCGGCCGGCATTCTCCGCTGCCTGCTTTGCCTGCAATATAATCCTCTCCGGCTCTTCTCCGGTTCGGGCTGTTGCGATCCCGCTTTTGAAATTCAATGCAAGCATTCTCCCGTCAGTAAGAGCCCCAAACCTCTGTCTGACTTCCTCCAACATATGTTTTACAGCTTCTTCTGTCTGTCCGGGAATCCACAGCATCAGCCATGTGGCTCCTGCACGTACCGGCACAATTCCACGAAAACCGGCTTCTTTGCTCTGTTCAGTCAACAGCTTCGCCAGCTGCTCAAGAATAATGTCTCCGAATACCAGACCATATCTTTCATCTATATAATCCATATTCTCTACGTGCAAAAGTGCCAGCACACATGCGGATCTGTCCAATGTCTGTTTTGCTGCTTCGATTCCGTAATTTGGTCTGAGGAACGTTGTCACAGGATCATAATGTTGCTTATGTCTCTGCTCTTCCTCCAGGATCTTTTGCTGGTTGATATTGCGCACACATCCCACCAGGCGGTCGGGTTCTCCGTTCTCATCCGGGATCACCGTTCCCGTCAGATTAATCCATATATAGTCCTCCGATCTTTTATAGTGCGCGCGGAATTCTATATTAATATCCCCGGTGGCACTCCGTATCAGCTTCAACACCCGGTCTCTGTCATCCGGATGGATGTACTCCCCGTTGATAAAGGAGTGGGTGTAATCCTCAAAGTTCCTCTCTCCGCTATAAGAATCATCATTTACGATCTCCAGGACCTGCTCCTTTTTCCGCAGGGTAAAAAATACATCCTGAGAGCTTTCCACTGCAATACGATACCGTTCTTTTTCTTCCAGCAGCTGAAGTGCCGACTGTCTCTGGGAATCCGTCAGGCTTTCTACCACATCATGGAGCTCATCCAGCTCCAGAATATTGGAATCCCGGAAGCTGTGAATTCCTTCCACGCCGCCGCGGACACTATCTACCAGCCGGTATACCGGTCTCGTTACATAGCGGATCAGAAAATATGCCAGAATCACCGCCAGTACCAGACTCCCTATGATCATCACAGTCATACGAAGATAGATACTGCGTCCGAACCCATAGATGGAATCCTCGGATACCAGCCCGCACAACAGCCAGCGGGTATCCTCGTAGGGCACATTATTACCATATAAAGCAAGAGGCTGCATCACCGCATAAATCTGCTGTGTGCCGATCTGTGCACCACTCACCTGATACAGATTCTGTTCCTCCTGTTGTATAAATCTCAGATTTTCTCCGCTCCGGGACACTGCCTCATAGAGTGCTCCTTTTCCTATTATACTCTGATAACTGCCGTCCTCCTGTTCCAAAAGGAGAACATAGCCGGCATTGAGATCACTGTCCAGATCCTGCACGGAAAAATAGCTGCTCAGATAATTTGTACTGATTTCCACACCCAGGACACCATAGACCACACCGTCATACATTAATGGCACCGAATATGTAATCATCTTATGGCTGTCCATATAATGATCCTCTAATACAAATGTCGGAGACCAGTACCCAAGATTCACCATAGACGTATCCGGGTTCTCCTGTGCTGCCTGATATGGCAGATAGAAAAAGTTATCCGACGTCCGCACACCGGCACCCATAAAATCAAAATCTGTACTCCAGGAACTGTCAAGTGATATAGATGATTCCTGTGACAGCTGCTTATTGCCTCGCTCCAGTAAAAGATCGGCATTGGTAGCGGTCTTATTCTGCGGATCGGAATCGCGCAGGAAAAATCCGCAATATTTTGCCTCCATGTCTATGGGAGAATCATTTGCGAGCACCAGAAACACACCGGTTGTACTGCTGTATTGCAATACCTCCACCATATCCGAAAATATCTGCTCCAAATATTCTCTCTGAGCACTCTGTGAGCCCAAAAAATCTGCAATATCCATATTTTCATCTTGGAGAAGTGTCTCCAGAGTCGTCGAAAGATATTCGCTTTCCTGATAAATGGAGCGCCACTTTTCAACCATGTCGTTCTGCAGAACCACCTGCCTGTTCTCCACAACATGCTGGTCCATCTGGATCACATTATTCTCCAGATATGACCCGATGCCGCTGATCACCAACATCAGAAACGGCAGCAGTCCCTGTACAAGCACAATGAGTAGTAACGGAACCAGAAATATTCTTAACAGTGTCTTTTTTTTTGCCATAACTTATTCTCCGGCAGCTGCCACCTGTAATGCTTCACAAAATCCCTGATACCAGTCTTCAAAGGATTCTTCTGAAATATACTCTTCCACTATCTTGTCCCTGTCCGCTCCTGCCGCAACAGCTTCATCGATAGCTTCCTTGTCTGCCGCTGCCCGGTCGGAGAGATTGTAATCCAGTACTTTTCTGGTCTGATAACCATTATCGAAATTTTTCGTCGTATAGTATTGCACTGTATCTGCATCCTGCAGTACTATTTTCAGGCAGTCATATGTCTTGCTGCTGATATTCAGATTATCCTTTGCGATTACTTCATCCAGCGCTTCCATGCTATTGGCTTCCTTCAATACAGGCAGATATCCGGAATCGCATACAAAGCGTATATTATTCTCCTTCTCGGCAAACCATTTCAAAAAAACACAGGCTGCATACTCATGCTGAGCATCGGATTTCGTCACCGCCATACCGGCACCCTGCTGCACCTGAACGTTCTCTCCGCCCTCTAATACCGGCGCTTTCATGGCAACGCATGCAATATCATAGCTTTCGTCCTCTTTTTCGATAGCATCCGGGAAATACATGGAGGAAGACGTAGCTCCGGTATATGCCAGAATATCTCCGGTCTTCACATCATCGGAGCGGAATCTTCCGTAGGCTCCGAAATATCCCTTCACATAGGGTACATAATAATTCTCCCAGAGACGATGGATCAGCTCTCTGTCCGTATTCAGAGTCACCTCTCCGTTCTCTACCTGAAAAATCTCCTGTCCCATCTGCCGCATGCCGATGACAAAATAATTCGCCATGGAGTCTCTGCCATAAAAAGCCTTGCCGCCTGACCAGTCATAGTAGCGTTCCGCTACCTGTACAATACCTTCCAAGGTCTTCAGTTCCTCCAGCGTGCTGCCTGTGGCCTCTGCAAAGGGCTCCCAGTCCGTTTCATTCAATAATAATACCTCTGTGGATTTTGCTACCGGCATCAGATACAGGGCACCGTCATCATTAAAATAGCCCTCCTGAATGTAAGAATCCACATAGCTGTCTAACTCTTCCTCCGTAAAATACTGCGTCAAATCCGCCAGCTTGTCCTGTTTCTGCACCGTGTAAGCAGTATCTGCATAGGAAGAAAAAATATCGGGGAGATCGGAGGCTCCCACATCCCCACGGAGTGCTGCGGAGACCGCCTCCTCCAGATCAGATACCGAACCCTGGCTGTAGCCCTCCACGTAGATTCCCATCTCCTGTCCCTCAGTGGCATTAAATTCTTCCACCAAAGTATCAAAAGTAGCCTGCTGTGTTCCGTTATAATAATGCCAGACCGTCAGGGATACCGGGTGATCCGGATCCAGCTTTACTGCTGCTGTACTGCTGCCACAGCCAGTAAGCATCACACCTGCTGTAAGCAGCGTTGTCGCCAGTATCCCGGCTGTTTTTATCTGTGTTCTCATGAGCCTCTTCACATGCTCCTTCTGTTTTCTCATAATCTCCTCTTCTCTGCTGATATCCTGTATACTCGCCATTTCATTTTGTCGTATTATACTTTTCAGCTTTCCATCTCCGACTGGATTTCATCCTCGGTAGCTGCCATTGCCTGCAGGGTCATGGTCAGAAGCTTCTCTAAATCCCAGCCTAACTGTTCAGCACCGCGCTCGATGACTTCACGGGAGCATCCTGCGGCGAAGCCTTTGCTCTTGTATTTTTTCTTCAGAGATTTTAATTCCATATCTTTTGTGCTCCTGGAAGGGCGCATCAGCGCTGCTGCCCAGATGAGCCCTGTCAGCTCGTCCGCCGCGAAAAGCACCTTCTCCATCTCATGCTCCGGAGCCACATCCAGGGTCACACCACAGCCTACAGTGATGCCGTAACCGTGAGATACCACACCATGGATAATATTCTCTCCCACACCTGCTTCTCTGAGTATCTCGGGAGCCTTAAGACAGTGCTCTTCCGGATATAATTCAAAATCAATGTCATGGAGCAGTCCGACGATCCCCCAGTATTCTGCGTCATCACCGTAGCCTAACTCCTTCGCGTACCATTTCATCACTGCTTCCACCGTCAGGGCATGCTGGATATGAAAAGGATCCTGATTGTACTTTTTTAATAAAGTGAATGCTTCGTCTCTTGTAATGTATTCCATGTTATGTCTCTCCTTCGCTGTGTTTATTATGCCCTTTTAATATGGAAGATTACGCCGCTCTTGGGATAGATCCACTCGTCCTTGATAGCGATGTCATAGAGTCCGGCACGCTGGATGCAGGCACCGGCATTGGCACTGCTCTCTTTGTTGAGGTAAGAGTACATGGTGACGTCCATGCCTGTTTTGTATTTCAGTTTGATGTGGGGCTCCTTCGTGGGATCCACCAGGGTTACTTCAAAAATAGAGTTCCATACCCGGGGCATCTTGAAATAGATACTGACCAGATGCTCGTTGTCCGCCTCGTTCCGGTCGAAATCCAGTTTGAATTTCAGGATAAAGCCGTTGCTCTTACGCTCCACTTCAAACTGCCCGTCGTCCTCATTATCCCCACTGTTGTCGATACGTAAAATCGGCATGAACAGGGTGTTGATAACATCCTTTACTTTATCTGCCGGAATGCTGTTAATGAAATTCACCGCTTCCGGTTCCACCATCAGATCCTCATTGAAGATACTCTTTGTGAAATCGGCATCGCGTCCGGTCTCTAATAAACCACCGTCCAGACTCTTTTTATCATAGGCGAAGCCAAGTCTTATCACATCACCCGTGTAGTTTTCGTCCGTGCCGCCTAAGGTTTTCACACTGAATTTCAGTTCCTCATCGATCAGATAATATTTTCCTTCCGCGGCTCCGGGAAATCCGGCTTTCACATACTCCTCCGTCAGGTTCGGCTCCAGATTAATGGTATAATCAAACATTTTACGGATTCTGGCGCCCCTTGCCCGGTCGAAATATTTCTCCATATTCGCTGCGAGCATGTCCACCGCATCTTCGTCCCTCACCATAGAGGTAATGGTAGATTTCAGAAATGTCTTCTTGTCCTCATCGCTGAAGGAATCCAGGATCTCCGGCTCTCCCATCAGTGTCTTGGTGATCTGCTGGGACGTCTCCCTGGCGTAGGCATCCTGGGTCAGCTTGTTATTCAGGATATCGAACAGTAAAAATGCCGCCAGCACACCGATCAGATTCCCCACGATATTGTCGATCAGATCATCCAGGGTGTAGCCGTTTTTTAATGCCAGATAGGTGTATCCCACAAATACCAACAGCAGTGCAATCAGTATCAGCACCATGGTGGCAGATATGGTATCCATCATTTTGGCTTTTTTCTTCTTTTGTTTTTCGCTATCCATGAATTTCCTTCCTTGTAAATACGCCCTCATAGATTGCCGGCTGCTTCACATAATATGCCCAGAACCGGTCACCGTAATCGTAATGCCACCACTCCGACGGCAGATTGGTAAATCCCGCATCCGTCATGGCGTAGTACAGCAGACGTCTGTTGTCCCGGACCTGTTCGTCCGCAGCGCTCTGTACATGCTCCGCTGTCTCATAATACG
This sequence comes from Bacteroidales bacterium H4, assembly GCA_963650795.1. Taxonomy (GTDB): domain Bacteria; phylum Bacillota; class Clostridia; order Lachnospirales; family Lachnospiraceae; genus Acetatifactor. The sequence goes on along the minus strand of CAVJMX010000004.1, from coordinate 9,267 downwards.
CAGCACAGGTCTTATCCGTAAAAGCATCAAAACCGCAGCCCATAGGCAGTTCCCTGTCCTCCGGATCTAAGATCGTCAGATCGATGGCTCCTCCGGTGGTATGAACTGGCGGCACCTTTACATCTGCTACCGGGTCGGAAACAAATTTGCAGATCAGCGCTTTACGATCTGTCGCGGACAACTTTTCCAGATGGAAATCCCGGATGATGTCCACGGAATATTTTTCAAATAATTCATGCTGCAGTGCAAAGGGTCTCCAGGCATCCCAGATTCGGAACCGATAACCCGCCGGCAGATTCTGCGCTGCCTTCACCAGTCGCTCGTACATTTCCTTACGGACGAAGCAACTTTCTTCCGCATGGTCCATATGCAGGATCGGATATAACATTTTCACATCCCAGTATTCGTTGCTGTTCAGTTCAATAAACGCAGAATCGATAAATTGATTATCCGTATATCTCTCCGGACCGGAAAATATCGGTATCGACCGCATAAGGAGCCTCCTTTCTCAACATTAAACTTATTATAGTATAGCGGAATTGCGATTTCAACTTTTAATTATGCATATTCTCATGCATATTTTTCCGGTAACGGCTTTTACCCGGTTGAAACTTTCCGGAAGGCTTGTTAGAATGAATCTATGAAAAAGAAAAGCTTACTCAAAACGTTACTGAAAATCATAGGCATCGTGCTGGGGATTCTGGTCCTCGCGCTGTCCACTTATATCGTCTACCTCTATGCAAGTTATCACAGAATCGATGACAATCAGGAACTGGCGGTGGAGGCGCCGGTTGACGATACTGTTGCAGAGAGACACGCGGTGCTGACCACGGATACAGAATATTCCGCCCTGACTTACAACATCGGTTTCGGGGCATATCTGCCGAATTACAGCTTCTTCATGGACGGCGGTACATCCTCCTGGGCGGAAAGTGCGGATACTGTACAGTATGCCATAAACGGTGTAGGAGATCTGGTGAAGTCACTGGATCCGGATTTCGCCCTGATTCAGGAGATCGACCTGGATTCCACCAGAAGCTATCATATCAATGAATATGATATGCTGCGTCAGAGCCTGTCTGAATACACTACCGTGTTTGCGCAGAATTACGATTCCGCGTTCCTGTTCTATCCGTTTACGCAACCCCACGGCAGCAGTAAATCCGGACTCGGACTGTTTTCGAAATATACGGTATCTTCCGCCCTGCGCAGAAGCTTCCCCATCTCCACTTCCTTCAGCAAGTTCTTCGATCTGGACCGCTGCTACAGTATCTCCCGGATCCCGGTGGACAACGGAAAGGAGCTGGTGATCTTCAATCTGCATATGTCCGCTTACGGCAACAGCGATGAGATCCGCAAGGGGCAGATTGAGATGCTCTGCAATGACATGCAGAAGGAATACGAAGCCGGGAATTATGTGCTCTGCGGCGGTGACTTTAACCATGATTTAAAGGCTTCCGAGGAGGATACGGAGAACTGCGAATCCTGGGCATTTCCTTTCCCCAGGACAGAGCTGCCGGAGCATTTCACTTTCTGTCTGGACCTGTTAAGTGAAGGGGAGCAGGAAGCACTATGGAACAGTGCAAGAAATGCGGATATGGAATATGTATCGGGAGTGACTTACACAGTGACACTGGACGGCTTCATTATCTCGGACAATATCGAATGCCTGTCCTATGAGAACGTGAATACCGGATATTCCTACTCCGACCACGATCCGGTGCGGGTGAAGTTCCTGTTAAGACCGTGACAAGATTCCGGAGGATTTATTGACAGAAGATGTCCTTCTTTTGTAGAATACAGTCACAGTTAAGAGGGAGTAGTTCCCAGTCGGGAAATGATTTTTCTGATTGGAATGATAATCGTCATCACGCCGTCAGGCCGGTTATTATTGTAAGCAACGAGACTTTTATCGATCATTTTTGATGCGGTAAAAGTCTCTATTTTTATGCTTTTTTTAAAACACAGAGCTTCGCCGCAGGAAAGGACGGATTATGGAATATCTACTGTTACTTGTTGGATTTGTACTTCTGATCAAAGGCGCGGACTTTTTCGTGGAGGGAAGTTCCTCCCTGGCGGGGATCCTGAGAGTTCCCAGCGTTATCATCGGACTGACCATCGTCGCCATGGGCACCAGTGCCCCGGAGACTTCCGTCAGCATCAACGCAGCGTTAGCGGGCAGCAACGACATTGCAATCAGCAATGTCGTCGGTTCGAATATCTTCAATGGACTGGTGGTGGTTGGCATCTGTGCTTTTATGCACAGCTTCGTACCCCACGGGGAAATTCTGAAGCGGGATATGCCGTTGAACATCCTGGTGTCTTTCGTATTATGTCTGATGTTCTTAGATGGAAGTTTAAGCCGGATGGAAGGTGCGATCCTGTTGCTCGGCATGGCAGCATATCTGGGAGTTATGATCTATTCCGCCCGAAAAAACAGGGAAGAAGGCGAATCCGGCAAAGTTTTCTCTCTTCCACGCAGTCTTCTCTATATCGCAGGAGGACTGGCAGCTGTCATCTTCGGCGGTGATCTCGTCGTGGATAAAGCCTGCATCATCGCCACGAACTTCGGAGTCAGCCAGAATTTCATCGGACTGACCATCATCGCCATCGGTACTTCCCTACCGGAGCTGGTGACCTCTATCGTTGCCACGAGAAAAGGTGACAGCGGGCTGGCGCTGGGCAATGCCATCGGCTCCAACCTGTTCAACATCCTGTTCATCCTCGGAATGTCGGCGGTGATCAGCCCTCTCCATGTCCTCGGAGAGTCCGTCATCGACACCGTTCTGCTCCTTGGCAGCGCTATCTTACTCTTTGTCTTCGCCCGTACCGGCAGACGCATGACCCGCAGTGAGGGGGCTGCGTGCGTGCTTCTGTATATTGCATATACCGCTTACCTCTTCGTGAGATAGCGGAGCGCCTGTTGGCGCACACAAAAGCGCACCTGATGGGGAGGTGCGCTTTTGTGCTAATATGTTCTTTTTGAAATCAATTTTGGTTTTGCATCTACCAGCATATGTAATACTCTCAATACATATACTTTCTTCGCTGATTCATCAATATAAAAATATATTGTGTATCTTCGGTAATAGCATTTACGAATTCCTTTTATTGCAAGTTCTTTATCGTCATCCAACGCATGCGCTTCGGGCATGTATTCAAGTTTGGCAATTGTCTTATAAAGCCCTCTTGCCAATTGCAATGCCGTTTCCGGCGCTTTTTTAGCAAATGCTATATAGTCTGTATTAGCACAAATGTCCTCTTCCGCCTTGGGAAGGATTTGCACTTTATACATTATTTTCCGTTATACCTGCTTTCCAACTCTGCGAAAAAAACTTTGTAATCTCTACCTTTTCCGCTCAACATATCCTGATAGCTATCCAACACCTTCTGGCGAACTACAGTATTATCTACTTCCATATCCGAATCGACAATACACCTGTTCCCATGAGTCATAACTTCCATAGCCTACATCCTCCTTACCCTAAAATCAAATCCGGTCTAAGATGTTCAACGGTATTTTCACACATTCCGATTTTATTATATCCGACCCTACACATTTAATCAACACATAATCTCTGAATTCAAAACTCATGTAATTACAAAAGAGCACTCCATATAGGAATGCTCTTCATTCTTTATGGCAGATATCCCGCCATTGGCAGTCACCGCAGATAACCTTGCCATATCCCTGATGCAGGATCTTCTCTTCCACCGTCTGTTCAAATTCCGCAAAAGTCAATTTCTGTCCGACCTTTAACCCGGTGTATTTCAATACACCCGTATCATACCGGTCTACCTTCTCCGCAGCCTCGCATCTGCCGCCCTTATTATGGGGGCAGGCGCTGCAGATCTCATCCGTCTCTCCCACCAATACTAGAGTCGCCGGCTCCTCTTTCCCCAGAAGCCACTCTTTTACCTCCGCCATATGCGCGGTGAATCCGTCACTATATCCCTTTCCCTCGAAGAAATAAAGACACATACCGTGGTGGGGACGAATTCTATATTGCTGCATAAAATTTAACTCCTCTTAGTTCAGCTTCAGGGCTTTGGCTAATCTCTTGCTCAGAGTCAGTGCCAGCGCGATCTTCACCAGATCCGGGATGATGAAAGGAATGACACACCAGCCCAGTACAGTAGCCAGTCCAACAGCTCCGGAATTCTGTGCATATACGATCATAAACCATACAGTTCCGAATACATAGCAGACGATCAGTCCCACTACCATGGAGATGCCGAGCACCCAGGTCTTACGTCCGAACAGCTTCTCGATCAGCCACATCACCAGTGCAGAGAATAAGAATCCAATAATGTAACCGCCGGTGTTGCCAAGTAACTGACCAATACCACTGGAGAAACCAGCAAATACAGGGATACCGATCGCACCCAGTAAAATATAAATCAATACCGCAAGACTTCCTCTCTTACCGCCCAGTACGCCGACTGCCAGGAATACAGCAAAAGTCTGTAACGTAAAAGGAACCGTCATCGGGATGGAGATCCAGGAGCAGATTGCGATCAGAACCGCAAATACCGCAATGTACACCATGTCATAAGTCTTGCTTCGCGTTGTTGTCTGTGTTGTCATAATAAAAAACCATGCCTTTCTGTCAGATGTCTTTTGTAAAAACCTCTGTCAGAATAGCATGGTCGTTTTTAATTGTCAACTGTTTTTTCTAATGGTTGACAATTAACTCTGCTAATATTTTATCTCTTTTATCAATAAATATCATGAAAAGGATAAAATATTAGTCTATATTAATATTCCATTGCAGTGGTCCACTTCGTGCTGGATGATCTGTGCCGTCCAGCCGGAATACTTGCCGTGCTGCTTCTTAAAATTACTGTCCAGGTAATCCACTTCTATTTCCTCATATCTGGTACAGGGTCTGACGCCCTCTAAGGAGAGACATCCTTCCTCCGTCTGATAGGGCTTTGCCTTCTTCGTAATCACCGGATTGATCATGACAAATTGAAAAGGGTCTGCTGCCACCACGATAATATTTTTCCGGACACCGATCATATTCGCCGCCATTCCGACACATCGATCCAGATTTGCCCGCAGCGTGTCCAACAGATCACACACCACCTGCTTGTCCGCCTCCGTTGCATCCTCAGACTTCCGCCTGAGAAACATCGGATCATGCATAATATTTTTAACCATTAATGTATCCCCCAGCTATACTCCATACTTCTTCTGCATTACACTCATTACTTCCGGATCATCCAGCTTTGTAATCTTGTCTGCATCTCCTCCGGCACTCATCTTGGAGATCAATGCCAGCAGTGATTTTCTCTCTTCCGAGCGCCCCTGCTGTATTCCTTCCTGCAACCCGCGCTCTATTCCCTGCTGTATTCCTTCTTCCCGTCCACACTCTCGTTCAGCTTTGCGGAGCTTCTTTTCCTCTTTTTCCTTGTCATACTCAAATATGCTCACCTTGTACACCTCCGCCCGATTGTGCTGCAGGAATTCCCTCATGAATGCATTCGGTTATCGCCAATTCCACTGCCTCATTCAGTGGCATTTCCGCTGCGTATTTTCTGACCCTTGCCACGTACTGGGCATACTCCCACAAAACATGACAGTTCTTCATCAACTCTTCGTTATGTCCGGCATTGATGTTTAACATCGTCACCTTCAATTCCAATGCCGGATCCTGTGTCGGATTCTCAAAAGCATCCGACAAACGCAGTTCCATTCGATCCGGAACATTGCGATCCGTACCATTATAAAACACCAAAAAATTCGGTGTCGGAATCTTCTGAATGCCGGAAGAATACAGGGACTTTTCATCTACCAGATCCTGATATTCGCTGGCTATATAGAACAGATCCCGCAGAGGAATATTCGGATTATAAGTAGACTGATGCTCATACAGATACAGTCCCATTTCCAGTACAAATGCCAAATCATTCTTCATGCCCATATAAATGGCATTTTCCAGCGTCACAATATCCAAATCTTCCGGATTCTGATAATTTTTCCCGGTCACTGCATTATACAAGGACAATAGATTCTTGATCTCCGAAAAAATCCACCGGAAAATAGTATCCTTGTATTTCTTATTTGCCATAAGTAATTCGTAGCTGCGTCTCTTCATATGTTCTCCTGTTCTCATAGTACATGAGACCGGGAAGAGACACTTTTTCTGCTTTTCCACTTGTCATTCAACGCACTATGCTATCTGTGATTCGTTTGATATAAAAGCATAGAATTCATTGAAATGATATAGATATGTGGAACAGCTCTCGCTACCAGAATCGTTAGAATATATGCTTTGAAATCATAGTACTAACAATTCTGGTGCTTGTCAATATGGCAAAATGCCAAAACCTTAGAACTTCACTACCTCCGGTGCATGAGTAAAGGAAGAAAAGGTCGCTGTTGCATTTTGGAAATAAAATACCTCGGTGTTGCCATCATCTGCAGAATACATCTTCTGCAAAGAAGGATACGCATCCAGCATGGACTGTCTCGCCTCTCTGCGGTCATCCTCGATCAGTTCTCCGGCTACGCGCAGCCATTCTCCGTTCTTAAAAGCGCAGATCTCCGCCTTCGGGTTCGCATGCAGCTGCTTGGATACATCTTTTACCTTGCCGGTCTGTATGTACAGTTTTCCTTCAAAAATATGTGCCGTTCCGAAAGGTCTGACTCTGGGCTGATCACCCTCTACCGTTGCTAAATAATATATTTCCGCTTCCTTTAAAAAATTCAATACACGTTCCATACCTGGCTCCTCCTGTCTATCTTTTGTTCTATATATTTTATGTCGTTTCACCTCGTCTGTCAATTTCCCATCAGTGTACTGACTTTAACAATCTAATGTCTGCCCGATACTGTATCCGCTCTTTAAGGATGCTTAATAAAAACCTGGTTTGTATATCCCTTTAAACTTTTGCGTCAAATCTTCGCCTTCCGCCTCAAAAGCATGTCTTACAGACTTATTATATACCAGTTCTCCTGTCTCGATGTCATATTTTCGGATTCTGCTGTTATATACAAAGATCAACCGTTTGTCTTTCAACAATATTTTTTGCAAACGTTTGGTAATCACTCCCTGATGCGGAATTGGCTCCAGTTCCCCTGTATATTGCCATTCCCCGTCAGTAAACCGGAATAAAAATACTCCTGCCTCCAGCCCTCTTGCCACCAATAGTAACACTGTGCCACTGCGGTCAAAAACAGCTCCGCTCATATATGTTGAAAATATTCTTGTACAGCCGCAACTGTTTGATGCTCGATCAATAATCTTGACCCTTCTGCCCTCACAGACGACCTCCCACTTTCCATCCTCAGAGCCCGCCAGTACTTTCCGGTGCTCCACATTTGTTTTCTGATTTTCACACTTATTATCTGCCAATAATTTTACCGGAATCGTATCCGTTCGGAAAATGGCAACTTGATCTTTATTTATCCCGAAAGTATTTATAAAATTCTGTATCCGTTCCAGATCTCCATTTCCATAACACCCAAAGAACCACTGCATGTGTTCTCTGTCTGCATTACACTTTATGATCTCCGCAAAATAATCCCAGTCCACCGGGTACAGCGAATGTCCTATTGTCACCACCTGCGTAACGTCCGATAATCCATCAAAAAATGACCGGTTCTCACGAATAATTTCGTCGCACTTTTTGGTCAGTCTATCATCAGCATCTACCACCATCTGCATCGCAATCTGCTGTACATCATATAATAACTGACCATGCTTGGCTAAATTGTCGATTGCAGAATAATCATCCTGAAAATTATATGCCGCATCATTGGCTCCCGGCATATGTCCCAGTATTAAACTCTGCTGCCCTCTGCCTGTATATTTCCGGCAGCCATGGATATAACAAATCTTCCCGGCATCTACCCCATACAGATCTTCTATAAATTCTGTATAATTAAAATCTAATACCTTGCCGTCCTTAATCACATTGCAAAAAGGTCTGTCATTCGTATTCGTATGAAGACTGCAAATCCACTTGCGAAACCTGTCCATTAATTCCGTAGACATGGAAACAATAGGTTCCACTGCCATTTCCGCAGACATATAGATCTCCGCCATGCCGGCATCTTCATCATAAGCACCATTCACATCTAAAAAATTATCAATTATGTATGGCTGGCACATTGCCTCTATGTCGATCTTCCCTAATGCTCCTTCAAAATCCGCCCACAGGTCATCGGTTTTCAGATAATGCTCCAAATAAAACCTGACCAGACTGTTCCTGCCTATCGTCTTACTGAAATCGGAATACCGCGATTTCGCACCGTGCAATATATCGAATCCATTGCCGATCACATAGAGAGTGCCTTCCCGAACAGCTCCCTCCAATTCTTCCAACGATAAAAGGTTCCAATTCTTCAAATTTTCCTCAAACAACATGACATCCTGCTCATGCTGTCGCTGCCAGGCAATATCCTCCTGCTGCTTTTGCTCCAGTAGTTTCTGTTCAAAATATTTCTTTCTGCAGATAGGACAATAGTTATGATTTCGCGTTTTGTCCTCCGCGCGGATAATAAATATTTCACCGCATTGGCGACATTTAAATTCTTCACCTGTCATGAATTATCCTTCTTAATACTTAAGTCATACAGCTTTTGATCTTATCAATCAATGTCATATCCGCCGGAAGCCACTGCACAGAATCCAGTTCGTCCTTCGTCAGCCACTTGGCTGCCTCCGCTTCCAGAAGCTTCAGTTCTCCCGAAACGACCTCGCACCAGAAGCAATCCATGGATTGCATCTTTTGCACTTCTGTTCGGACGATAGCCATAGCTACCTTCTGCAAACAGCGGTTCATAGATTGGCACTAACTGTTGGGTTATTGCCTGTTGAAGTGTACGGTCTACCACTGTTGGTATGCCAAGCTTTCGCACACCACCATCTGGTTTGGGAATTTCAACTCGTCTTACTGGAGACGGAGTATACTTTCCACGATAAATGCGGTCGGTTAACTCTTGTTGATGTTCCTTTAGATATGGAAGAGCCTCCTCAATGGTCATGCCATCAATTCCTGGCGCTCCCTTGTTTGCCTTAACTCTCTTATACGCTCTGTTAAAGTTGTCTTTATACAGTATCGCTTCCAAAAGTCTCGGCTGTGCACTGTCTCTTTCTTTCCATATCCGATTGAATGACCTAGACGCTTTCACATACCCTTCATGTTCCGCATTATCTCTTTGCGAACAGCCATTGTTTTCAATGTTTTCTGCCATAGACGGTCATTCCTCCTTTCTCGGTCATACTCAAGACTCCTACTGATTCGGTCCTTCACCTC
>CAVJMX010000003.1:0-65486 GCA_963650795.1 Bacteroidales bacterium H4 | reverse complement strand
AGTCAGAGCAGAGCCGCCGCTACTTTCTGCAACTACTTTCGAGGAATTACCAAACGTAACGCCCCGATCCTCGATCCTGAAAATGATTCCTGTTCTGAGGAATAGATCATATTTCAGGAGGATAAATTTTTGAAAAATCCATTTAAAAATTTCACAAAAAAGGAATGGATCCTGTGGATTGCATCCCTTTTGATTGTAGTTCTGTCAAATCTGCTGACCGCCGATTTTGATCCGCTGACTCTGATTGCCGCACTGGTGGGCGTGACCTCACTGATTTTTGCAGCCAAAGGTAACGTATGGGCACAGATCCTGATGATCGTGTTCAGCATTCTGTATGGCATTATCTCGTATCGTTTCCGATACTGGGGTGAGATGATCACGTATCTGGGCATGACACTTCCCATGGCGGTATGGTCCACCATCACCTGGCTGCGTCATCCCTCCGAGGGGGATGGCAATGAAGTGGCGATCCAACTGCTGCACCGTACCCAGGCTTTGCTTTTGGCTGTCAGCTGCTGTATTGTTACTTTTGTGTTTTACCTGATTCTGAAAGCTCTGAATACGCCCAATATGGTATTCAGCACGATCTCTATTGTCACCAGCTTTCTCGCCGCTGCTCTGACCATGCTGCGTTCTTCCTATTATGCCCTAGGGTACGCCGCCAACGACATCGTACTGATCGTGCTCTGGACACTGGCTTCTCTGGAGAATCCGGCATATATTCCCGTTGTGGTGAATTTCACCATTTTCTTTTTTAATGATATGTACGGATTTATCAGCTGGAAGCGCCGGGAGATCCTGATGGATCTGTAGTCTCATGTCCGGTCAGTCGTAAAGAACGATCTTATCTAAAAGTTCTGTTTTGATTACAATGTAAGGCGTAGTGGGTTTCCCTGCGCCTTCTTTTTGTCCGGTAATATCCGGTCCTAAAAGGCTGGTGCTGACATGAATGGCATCGTCCGTCAGGTATAATTCATCCACAGCGATGCTGTAGCCACCGGTCTTCTGCTGCCCGTAGCCGATGCTGATATAGAGATTCTGATTATCGCTGTAGGTCAGCTGAAAAGGTTCGTTTCCTTTCTCCGCAATCACTGTCTTTAATTCTTCCGGAATTTTTTCCTCACTGAGCACTGTAAAATCCAGGTCCCGCAGTTTGATGTTCTCTCCCCCGGACATACCGCATCCGGTCAGTATCATACACAGCAAAAGCACTGCGACTGTCATATTTTTCCACCGTTTTCTCTTCTTTTTCATACACGATCCACCGCGAATACTTACTTATCCTATATTTATGTGAAAAATGGAGCGATATACATTAATTTTACTCCTTTTCTCCCGCCCGAATGTGCGTTATAATAGAGCATGTGCGCCCAAAGGCGCCTTACAGAAAGATGAGGAATTATAATTTATGGATGATAAATTCAGCAGGAAAGTATTCTGCGACGGTATACGGGACGGCTTTCCCATCGCTTTGGGATATTTTGCCGTATCTTTTTCCCTGGGAATCGCCGCAAGGCACGCAGGCTTCACGCCCATGCAGGGATTCCTTGCCAGCCTGCTTAACAATGCTTCCGCCGGAGAATACGCAGCATTTACCCTGGTGGCAGCCCAGGCGACTTACCTGGAGGTGGCGATCATCACGCTGATCGCAAATGCCCGATATCTGCTCATGAGCTGTGCCCTGGCACAGAAGTTCTCCCCCGGAACGCCCTTTTTCCACCGCCTGATCATTGCTTATGATGTGACGGACGAGCTGTTCGGCATCACCATTGCACGTCCCGGCATCCTGAATCCGTACTATACCTACGGTGCGATCCTGCTCGCCGCTCCGGCATGGGCGGGCGGTACCGCCTGCGGTATCATTGCCGGCAATGCGCTGCCCTTACGTGCTGTCAGCGCACTGAGCGTTGCTTTGTATGGCATGTTCTTAGCCATCATTATTCCGCCTGCGAGAAAAAGTAAGATCGTGGCAGCCCTGGTAGCTATCAGTTTCGCGCTGAGTTTTGTCTGCAACTATCTGTCCTGGATCTCTTCCCTGTCGGAAGGTACGAGAACCATCCTGCTGACCGTGGTCATCTCCGGCGCTGCAGCGATCCTGTTCCCGGTAAAGCAGGAGGCATCCGAAAACACCGTTGATGAGGCTAGCGCTTCTGTCCAGAAAGGAGACAACGTAAATGAATAATTATATCTACATTGCTGTTATGGCAGCCGTCTCCTATACGATTCGTGTTCTGCCCCTGACCCTGATCCGTAAACCGATCAAGAATCAGTTCATTCAGTCCTTTTTGTATTATGTACCTTATGTGACACTGGCAGTTATGACCTTCCCGGCGATCATCCACGCTACCCAGACTCCCATTTCCGGACTGGTGGCACTCATTGCCGGAATCGTCGCCGCCTGGCTCGGTGCCGGACTGTTCCCGGTATCCGTGATCTGCTGTGTGCTGGTGTTCGTGATTGAGTTGTTTGTGTAGATTTTTAGGAGATTTTGGAATGTCTGTATCTGAGAAAAAAGTGAAAAGGAAATTGCCGGACATCCTCCGTTCCATGGGTGACGGTGCCGTTATCGCAATTTCCACCTGCTTTTTATTATTCGTGTATGCACCAACGGAGCTGTTTTTAACAAATCAGTCCAGCTTCTGGTTCACTCTGTATACTATGCTTCCCGCAGTTTTGGGAACTTTTGCAGTCACGGCGCTTGCCTCCGTACTGCTGTTGTTTTTCTGCAATCTGATCTCTCATAAGCTTTATCAGATTGCATCCGCAGGCTTTGCGCTGGTGATGATCTGTTCCTATATTCAGGGAACTTTTCTGATCTCCGGTCTGCCGGGACTGGACGGGCTGGCGATCGACTGGAACCAGTACCAGGCTTCCCGTTTTAAATCCATCGCCTTATAGATCATCCTGCTGATCGTATTTATCGTACTGATCCGAGTATTTCATCTGCAGAAATTCCTGAAAGCTGCCGGAATCGTAAGCTTCTGCATGGCGTTGATGCTTTTGGTGACACTGTTTACCCTGTCTCTGTCCTCGGGGAAAAGTCTGAACAAAGATGTGCTGACCGCCACCACGGAAAATATGTTTGAACTGTCGGATGATTGCGGATGGTGAAATGGACGGAATGGAAGATACTTTTGAAGATTTCACCTATTATACCAACACGGTAGGTGCCTATTCCTGTACCAAACACGCCGTGCCTTATATTCTGTCCGGCTTCTGGTATGAGAACGACCGTACCTATAACGATTATCTGAATACGGTGTTTGCAGATTCGCCGGTATTCCAGGCATTAGAAGACAATTCCTATAGCATGGGAATCTATGACAGCGAGCTGAACCCTTCTGCGGAAGGCAATCTGGGACGTTTTGAGAACATGCAGCCGGTTCAGGCGGAAGTTACTTCGTATTTCAGCTTTGCCAAACTGTTAATAAAACTGGGCGGAATCAAATTTGCTCCCTATGATCTGAAGCCATATTGCTACGCCATCGCTTATAATTTCGGCAAAGTCCGCAAGCTTCCGGACAGCTATGATTTTGATGTCTTTGAATGGGGTGACCGTATTTTTTACGATGATCTTCAGACCACGGATATCACTACGACACCGGATAAATGTTTCCGCTTTATCCATCTGGAGGGTGCTCACGCTCCCTTCTGTTATGACGAAGACCTGAATGTTGTGGAATCTTCGGATTATCCTACCTGCATCCGGGCTTCCGTGACTCTGGTGGACAGTTATCTGAACAAATTAAAAGAAGCCGGTGTGTATGATAACTCTGTCATCGTCGTCATGGCGGATCACGGCTTCAATTCCGAATTGTCCGATCAGGGCAGAACCTTTGAAGCCAGACAGAACCCGATTCTGTTCGTAAAGGGTGTAGGTGAGCATCATCCTTACACGACTTCGGATATCCCCCTGTCCTTCTCCGATCTGCCGGAATCTTTCCTGAACTTAATAGAAGGACAGTCCGGAGAGGATGCCTTTGCCTGGACGGAAGGTCTGCAGAGAGATCGCCGCTATCTGTATTACGATCTCAATGACGGCGTCGGGGAAAAACATATGGTGGAATACCTCCAGACCGGACACGCCTCCGACCTGTCCACCCTGATCCGGACCGGCAACGAATACTACTACGATTCCAGATTGGGAACCCCGTAGACTACTTCTAAATACACAACTTTAAAGAGCAGCCGTGCATATATCAATATATATCACAGCTGCTCTTTTCATCTGTATCCTGAATCTATAAATTGTATTTCTTCAACATTTCCTGTACGAATTCCGGATCCTGCAAACGCGGGATATTATCTTTATCCCCTTCTTCATTCATGCGGGCAATCAAATTCGTAAGACGATTACGTTCCTGTTCAGCGCCAAGGTCACGAACATATTCATCTCTGGCATGCTGATCCCGTACCATTTTCATATGTTCATCGTACATGGCTCTCGCCCATCTTCCCAGACTCATATGCCTTACCTCTTTCACCGCTTCCAGAATTCCTGGGTTCTTTGTCATGATTTCCAACATCTTCAGATCATCCTCCGTTTCTACATTGAACAATTGTATCCACTCATCCATCCGCTGCCCGGTCAATGTTTTGTTCAGTTCCAGAATATGCAACTCCACCAAATCACTGAACACTTCACCGTTTTCTTCTCTTAACAGATATTTTCTGTGATAAGTACTATCTGTTGTCATATTAAAATTCAGAATACTGATGGTGATACATTTCTTCATCCGTTCATAGTCTTCTCCGACCGAAAGTTCTTCCGTCAGAAGTTTTCCCATATAGAAAAGCTGACGTTTATCCCAATGCTTTACTGTATGGATCTGAAGTTCTATGCTGATCTTCGTATTGTCATTCAATTCCAATAATACGTCTACGATTCCCTGCTTCTGGTATTTATATCTGCGCCACAAATTCGTATTCCGTAATTTCAGGCTTCGGATCTTCTCTATCGGAATGTCTAAAATATCGCTGATAAAGTATTTTAGAATAATAGAGTTACGGAACAGTTCTTTCATGCAGTAATCCCACTTGGGTCTTGCTATCATTTGCATTCTCCTCTCTTATGTGCATACGAGAGGTTCGCCGCCTCCCATATTTACTTTTATCAAAATGGGACAAGCGACCGAATGGTCTTGAAATATCAGACTTGCTTCCCAATGTGTAGTTTGATGATAGCAAATATGAAACGGACTGTCAATTACAAATTTATGCGCAACGCTGTTTCTATTTTGTTGCGCAATTTTACAATATTTTTTGCCGTATATACGCAATAATGTGCTATAATATATACGCGCAATCGGTTGTGCAATTATTGTTTTACGGGAGGATTACTTATGCATCATTTTACAAAGCATTCACGCACTCGTCTGCTGGCTCTGTGTCTCAGCGCCGGTCTGGTGATGGGCAGTCTGTCCGGCTGCGGCAATCAGAGTTATGAGATTGCGGATACAGCAGCGGAATCCACAGCTTCTGCAGATACCACAACAGTCACCACTTTTTCCATGCCGGAAGGTCCGGAGGAATCTACGATCTATGTGGAACCTGTGGATGGGATCTCCGATGATTTTTACCGTGGTATGGACGCTTCCGCGGTACTTGCCCTGGAGAACAGCGGTGTGAAATATTATAATTTTGACGGGGAAGAGCAGGATGTGTTCATGACACTGGCACAGGCGGGTGTGAATTATATCCGTCTCCGTGTCTGGAATGATCCCTATGATGAGAACGGTAACGGTTACGGCGGCGGTAACAACGACGTAGCAACCGCAATTACCCTGGGACAGCGTGCTACGCAGTATGGCATGAAGGTCTGCATCGATTTCCATTATTCCGATTTCTGGGCTGACCCGAAGAAACAGTTCGTTCCCAAAGCCTGGGAAGGCATGGATATGGAAGAAAAATCCGACGCGCTTTACAATTTCACTTTGGACAGTCTCACACAGATTCTGGATGCCGGGGTGGATGTAGGCATGGTACAGGTCGGCAATGAAATCAACAATGGCATGTGCGGAGAAACAGATGTGGCAAACGTTCGCAAACTGTTAGCCTCCGGCAGTAAAGCTGTCCGGGAAGTTGCTGCGAATTCCGGAAAAGATATTCTGGTAGCTGTACACTACACCGATATTGAAGATATGAAAAAGCTGGATACGCTGCTGACCGGTCTGCAGGTAAAAGAGATCGATTATGATATCGTCGGGCTGTCCTTCTATCCCTACTGGCACGGCACCATGGAGGACCTGAAAAATGATATTGTCCATGTCCGCGACACTTATGGTAAAAAGGTATATGTAGCAGAAAACGCTTATTGCTATACTTCGGAAGACGGCGATGGTTCCGCCAACAGCATCAAGGGCACCGATGACCTTGCGGAAGGATATTCCGCCAGCGTACAGGGACAGGCCAACGAAGTCCGGGATGTCTGCGCCGCAGCCAGCGAAGCCGGAGCAGAGGGCATTTTCTACTGGGAAGGCACCTGGATCCCGGTAGGTCCCGCAGATGCTGATAATTCCTCCATCTGGGAAAAATACGGCAGCGGCTGGGCCAGCAGTTATGCAGCCGATTATGACCCAAAGGATGCCGGACAGTATTACGGCGGATGTTCCTGGGACAATCAGGCAATGTTTGATTTCACCGGGCATCCTCTGGCTTCTCTGAATGTATTCAAATATCTGAAATACGGAGCTATCGCTCCCCTGGCAGTGGAGAGTATCCCCGAAGTAGCTGTGTCCTGTAATCTTGGTACAGAAGCAGAATTACCGGATACCGTAAGTGTTATTTATAATGATCGTTCTGAGGCACAGCTTCCCGTCACCTGGAATGCTGATGATGTAGCTGTGATCGATACAGAGATCGGCGGTACTTTCACCGTAAACGGAACCCTGGAGGATGGCACGCGCGTTACCGCAGTCGTCACCGTGGACCGCATCAATTATGTACAGAATCCCAGCTTTGAGGATGCCGATACTTCCATGTGGACCGTAGAATATATCGGAGAGGACAATCCCACGGATTATCAGGCTAAAGCAGCAGATGCCCACAGCGGTGATATCGCCTTCCATTTCTGGTCCGGAACTTCTGACATGGATTTCTCCATTGAGCAGAGTTTCACCGATCTGGAGCCCGGTACGTATGAGTTATCCGCTTTCTCCCAGGGTGGTGATATGTCAGCAGATGCCTCCATGGAACTGTATGCTGTCGTAGACGGCACAGAGCTCACCGCTCCCTTTATGCTGACCACCTATGCCGACTGGCAGAATCCTACCATTTCCCAGATCAAAGTGACCGACGGTACCTTGGTTATCGGAGTCAGATTCAAGTGCAATGTGAACAGTTGGGGAACCCTGGATGACGTGACACTGAATCGCGTAGGAGAATAATGGAGAGTTAGTGAAGCAAAGCCACGAATGCCCGTAACGCAGGATATTCTGATCCTGCCCACTCCTAAGACAGAATCCCGGTAGGCTGCAAGAACAATACCCGCATCATCACCGGTGCCACATAACGGATCATCACCCTGTACAGCTTCCGGGACGACACCCTGATCATGTCCTTCGTTCGAAATGGTCTCGGTGTCACCATCTCCCAGGAGCTGGTGTTAAAAGCCTTCGCCCGGGCCGTGGTCTCAAGACCCTTATCTCCCTGCTGCCACCGCACCCTGGGGCTCGCCTTCTCCAAGACCGCCAACTCCGTGGTGTCACAGACGATGCTGCGTTATCTGCAGGAGACGATCTCTTAATCTTCTCCCAGCTTCTTCTCCAGCAGAACCAGCTGTACCCCATCAATGCCATTGAACATGCAGGATACGATTCCGATTTCCGTATAGCCGAGTTTCTGATAGAATTTTCGGGCATTTGCATTGTGGGCGTTGGTATCGATCCGCAGATAACGGCATCCCTGTTCCAAAGCATACTGCTCATAATATTTTGCGAATTTAGAACCATATCCGCAGCCTTTTGCTTCCGGGTCTATGATCAGTGTATGCATGACCATGATCTGCTCTTCCGGAGCCGGATACTTCCATTTTCCCTGTGCGTACTCCGGAACCTGGATGTGATTCAGGATAGCGGTGCCTACTATTTTCCCATCCGATTCCGCTACGAACAGGTCACCGCGTTCCAGGGCCGCCTCCGCAGTGGCTCTCACCGGATAGATGCCACGAATCCATCCGATGGTGGCTCTGCCGTTCTCTTCCTCTGTATGTATGGCATCATAGATTCTGTCGATCTCATCCAAATCCGATTCTGTTGCTTTTCGCGCTACCATCATTTTGTTTCTCCATTCTATTTTCTATACCATCTGTACTACCCAGACATTGCTCTTCACCATGCAGTAACCGATGATCACCTTGATCATTTCTGTTCCCTGTACCAGGAAATAAATGCTCACAATTCCCAGTCCGGTGAAATGCGCCAGCAGATACGCTGCAGGCACCACAATCACCCAGGTAAATACGGAGTCAAACAGGAATGTCACCACTGTCTTGCCACCGGAACGCAGGGTAAAATAGGACGCATGGCTGAACGAGCAAAGCGGCATGATAATCGCTGAAACTGCGATAAACTGCGTTGCCAGCTCCTTGATCTCTTCGGAAGTATTATAAATGCCGGGGAAGAATCCTCCTACCGCGAACATCATTGCTGCCATGATCACGCAGCAGAAGACGCTGAACACGATCATCTTATTGTCCGCATCCTTGGCCTCCTCTAATTTGCCGGCTCCCAGATACTGTCCCACCACAATGCTGATGCAGGAACCAAGCTGGAGATAGACGATGTTGAACAGGTTCGTAATGGTGGATGCAATATTCAGTCCTGCCACTACATCCAGGCCTCTGACGGAATAACACTGGGTCACTGTCGTCATGCCTGCTGCCCACAGTACCTCGTTTATCATTAACGGGAGTCCCTTGATCAGAATCGCCTTCAGTTCCGCAAACGGAATGCCGAATCCGGTATAAGCTCCCTCCAGATAGCGGTTCTTTGCCCGGTGCATATGCGCCCAGATCACCACGATCAGTGCTTCGATATAGCGGGCTATGACCGTAGCCAACGCCGCTCCCTGCACGCCCAGCTCCGGAAAAGGTCCGATGCCGAAGATCATCAGATAGTCCAATAATGCATTGGTGCCTACCGCCACGAAGCTGGCTAACATCGGGATAAACGTCTGTCCGGTCTCTTTGATATTCGTGGCATAAGACTGGTTAATGGCAAAGGGGATCAGCCCCACCATCATGATTGCCAGATATTCCAGACCGTATTGTAATGCCACATCTGTAGCTCCGTTCCCTGCCGTATCTGTCAGATACAGGGAGATCAGTGTTGCTCCCTTCGTCAAAAACAGTAAGATCGCCCCACCGGTTACTAACAGTGTCGCGTACAATTTAAACCGGAAGGAATACATATGTCCCTTATGATTGCCCTTACCAAAATACTGGGCACCGAAGATACTGGCTGCGGATACGGCTCCGAAGATTGCCAGATTGTATACAAAAATAAGCTGGTTTACAATAGCCACACCGGACATCTGTTCCGTCCCCAGCTGTCCCACCATGATATTATCCAGAAAGCTTACCAGATTGGTAATGGCATTCTGCAGGATCATGGGAATCGCGAGCAGCAGATACCTGCGGTAAAAATCCCAGTCTCCGATATATTTTTTCTTTAGTTTTGCTAACATAATTTACCTCAATTCTCTTCCTGTGGCATGGTGCTGTGTACCTTTTTCCGGACAAAATAGAAGCACACTGCCTGTAATAAGATGGTCACGGTCCAGGATGCCGGGTAAGATAAAAACAGGACCATCAGGGACCGGTGCATCGGGAACACCCCGTAGATCCAGAATATTCTCGTACCTACCGTTCCGATGATGGACAGGATCATGGGCACCGCCGAATGTCCCATGCCCCGCAGCGCTCCGGGGATCAGATCCATAATGCCGCATAAAAAATAAGTCAGTGTCGTATACAGCAGGATCTCTGTTCCGCAGGCGATCACGTCAGCCTCCGTGGTATAGATATGAAGCAACTGCGATCCGAAGAGATTGGCACCACCTCCCAGAGCCACCGCTACGATCACCGACAGGATCATACAGTCGATCAATACACGGTCCATACGCTTTTTCTTCCCGGCACCGTAATTTTGGCTGGTGAAGCTCATACATGCCTGAGTAATGGAGTTCACCGATACGTACAGAAATCCGAAGATGTTGTTCGCCGCCGTATATCCCGCCATAGCGATGGAACCGAAGGAATTCACCGAGGACTGCAGCAATACGTTCGAGAAATTAATGACAACACTCTGAATGCCTGCCGGAACTCCCACACGGAAGATCTGTAACAGATAATCCCATCGGATTCCCAACTTCGACAGTTGCAGCCTGTAGCAGCTGTCCGTGTGAAACAGACACCATAGCACCAGCACACAGGAGATGACCTGTGAGATCACCGTGGCGATTGCCACACCTGCCACTCCCATGGAAAATACAATGACCAGGAACAGATTTAAGCCCGCGTTGATGGCTCCCGATATAATCAGGAACAACAGTGGTCTCTTCGTATCTCCCACTGCCCGCAGAATGGCAGCTCCATAATTGTACAGCATGAAAAAGGGCATGCCGCAAAAGTAAATCTTCATATACAGTGCTGCCTGATCAATGACATCCTCCGGCGTATCCATCAGTTCCAGTGCCCCTCTGGTGCAGAGCAGTCCCACAAATATCATGACGATGCCGCTGATCAGAGCAAATGTGATCGCCGTATGTACGGTCTCACTCATCTCCCGCTCCTTGCCTGCGGCATAGAATCTGGCGGATAATACGTTTGCCCCCAGGGAGACGCCGATGAACAGATTCACGAACATATTTATCAGTGCCGAAGTGGACCCCACCGCCGCCAGCGCCTGGCTTCCGGTGAACCGCCCTACCACTACAATATCCACCGCATTGAACAGCAGCTGCAAAATGCTGGACAACATTAAAGGCAGCGCAAAGGACACCAGTTTGTCCATGATGGTGCCGTTGCACATATCTATTTCATATTTGTTTTTCTTCTGTGTTGCTTCCATGAATTACTTACCTCTCAAGACAGCTCATAATGCCTGTAATTTATGATTTTAACACATATTTTGCTATATTTCTATTCCCCTTTTTGCTAAAAAATATGGTATACTATATTTTGGATGTTTGGGTTTTACCGAAGAGAAAAGAGAACACTAAGAAAGGAACCTTTCCCTATGAAATATGATGTAATCATTATCGGTGCCGGTCCCGGCGGTATCTTCTCCGCTTACGAACTGGTACAGCAGAATCCCGGTCTGAAGATTGCCGTCTTCGAGTCCGGTCACCCTCTGGAGAAGCGCCACTGTCCCATCGACGGTGACAAAATCAAGAGTTGTATCAACTGCAAGAGCTGTTCCATCATGAGCGGTTTCGGCGGTGCAGGCGCTTTTTCCGACGGAAAATACAATATCACCAACGCTTTCGGCGGCACTTTGTATGAGTATATCGGCAAAAATCAGGCAATCGACCTCATGAAGTATGTGGATGACATCAACATGAAGTTCGGCGGTGAAGGCACCAAGCTGTATTCCACCGCAGGTACTTCTTTTAAGAAGCTCTGCATGCAGAACAAATTGACCCTCTTAGACGCATCCGTCCGTCACTTAGGCACCGATATCAACTTTATCGTGCTGGAGAACCTGTACGCAGAACTTAAAGGTAAAGTGACCTTCTATTTCGATACGCCGGTGAAAACGGTGGAGACGAACGGCGACGGTTACCGCATCAGCTGTGAAAAGGATACTTACGACTGCGACAAGTGCATCATCTCTGTGGGTCGAAGCGGCAGCAAATGGATGGAACAGATCTGTAAGGATCTGAACATCAACACCAAGTCCAACCGTGTGGATATCGGTGTCCGCGTGGAACTGCCCGCTGTCATCTTCTCTCATCTGACCGATGAACTGTATGAAAGCAAGATCGTATACCGCACCGAGAAATTCGAGGATTCCGTGCGTACCTTCTGTATGAATCCCCACGGTATCGTCGTAAATGAGAACACCAACGGCATCGTCACGGTCAACGGGCACAGCTACGAGGGTGCAGACAAGCAGACGGAGAACACCAACTTTGCACTGTTAGTCTCCAAGCATTTCTCTGAGCCCTTCAAGGACAGCAACGGCTACGGTGAGAGCATTGCCCGTCTCTCCAATATGTTAGGCGGCGGTGTCATCGTACAGCGTTTCGGCGATCTGGTAAGAGGACGCCGCAGTAATGCGAAACGTATTGCCGAGGGCATGGTGGAGCCTACCCTGTCCGCGACTCCCGGCGACTTAAGCCTGGTACTGCCCAAGCGTATCTTAGACGGTATTATCGAAATGATCTACGCACTGGACAAGATTGCTCCCGGTACTGCCAATGACGATACCCTGCTCTACGGTGTGGAAGTCAAATTCTATAACATGGAAGTGGAACTGGATGAACACCTCGAAAGCTGCCACAAGGGCTTATACATCATCGGTGACGGCAGCGGTGTGACCCATTCCCTGTCCCATGCATCCGCCAGCGGTGTCTATGTGGCAAGACAGATCGTAAAGGGCGAATAAGCAATAAAATACTGAAATAATATGATGTCGGGGTCAAAAGCCCCCGACTTTGATGCCTACGGATTGTTCCGTGCTCCGCACTCCCACAATCCTACCCAATATTCGCATATCGTGGGATTATCATCCCACTTTTATGCTCATATCGGGGCGGGTCCCAAGGTCTTTCACCCACTTATGAGCAAGCTCATGTGGGTTTAGACCTTTTGACCCTGGCATCATAATATACTGAAAAGGAAAGTAGATTCTATGGCACAGACAGTTAAGATTATCTCTGACAGTACCTGTGATCTGTCAAAGGAATTAGTAGAAAAATATGATATTACCATCCTGCCCCTGCATATTCTGTTAGGTGAGACAGAATATCGCGATGGCGCAAACATTACTCCGGAAGAGATCTTCCGCTGGTCCGATGAGAATAAGACCACGCCCAAGACTTCTGCTCCGTCTCTTACAGAGGCAATGGAAGTCATGAAACCGTTCCTGGATGAAGGACGCGAGCTCGTCTGTTTCTCCATCTCCGACAGCATGTCCACCTCCGGCAACGTCATGCGGCTGGCGGCAGAAGAACTGGAGGCTTCCGATAAAGTCACAGTCATCAACTCCGCGAACCTCTCCACCGGCATCGGTCTGCAGGTAATCCAGGCTGCCATCCTGGCTTCCGAAGGGAAAACCGCCGCTGAGATCACCGCTGCCATAGAGGCTATCCGCCCGAAGGTCCGCGCCAGCTTCGTCGTAGATACACTGACCTATCTCTACCGCGGCGGCAGATGCAATGCCGTGGCTGCTCTGGCGGGCAGCATGTTAAAGCTGCATCCCAGGATCGTAGTCGTAGACGGCGCCATGGATGCCTCAAAAAAATACCGCGGTAAATTAGCTTCCGTCATCCTGTCCTACACAAAGGATATGGAAGAGGAACTGAAAAGCGCGGTTCCCGACAGAGTCTTCATTACCCATTCCGGCTGCGACCGTGAGATCGTGGAGGCGGTCCGTTCCTATCTGGAAGGCTTAGGTATCTTCGATGAGATCCTGGAGACCAGAGCCGGCGGTGTCGTATCCAGCCACTGCGGTCCTGGCACGTTAGGTGTACTCTTCATCGCAAAATAAAATTCAGAAAGAGGTTTTTATGATCCGTTTTATCTTTGTTGTATTATTTGTTGTATTATTCCTGATCCTGTCCACTCCGCTGATGCTGGTGGAATGGATCATCGGCAAATTTAACCCGGGACTTAAGGATCGCAGTTCCCTTGCCATTGTGAACTGGGCGTTCCGCTGGGTCATCCGCCTGTCCGGCACGAAGGTCATTGCCATCGGGGAAGAAAATATTCCCACTGACACCGCTGTGCTGTATGTCGGCAATCACCGCAGCTTTTTCGATGTGGTGCTGACCTATGTCCGTGTCCCCAGACCTACCGGTTATATCGCGAAAAAAGAAATGCTCAAATGGCCCCTGCTTAACATCTGGATGAAAGATCTGCACTGTCTCTTCCTGGACCGTCAGGATATCAAGGCGGGACTAAAGACCATTCTGCAGGCGATTGAAAAAGCGAAAAACGGCATTTCCATCTGCATCTTCCCGGAGGGCACCCGGAACAAGACGAAAGATACCTTCCTTCCCTTCCACGAAGGCAGCTTCAAGATTGCAGACAAAGCGGGCGTTCCCATCATTCCCATGACCATCGTGAACTCCGCAGCGGTATTTGAGGACCATTTTCCGAAAATAAAAAAGGCTACCGTAGTCATTGAATACGGTAAGCCCATTTATATGAAGGATCTGGACAAGGAGACCCGCAAGAGCATGGGCACCTATGTACAGAATATTATCTCCGAGACCTATTTCAAGAACAAAGAGCTCATTTAATCTCATAAGCTTAATGTTTTCCGGCGAGGGAGACCTGCTGGGCGATCAGCAGAAGATAGCCCGCAGTGCTTCCCTCCTCGGGATAATAACAGACAGAATCCTTATTTCTTCCCATCAGATAATGTAAAAAATCTTCCAAAATCTCCGTGTACTGATAACTGTATAAAATGTAGTTGGCGCAGGACAACTCTTCTGCCCGTTTCAGCAGATCCTCCGTACCGTTATTGACGGAAGTCACCGCATCGATCATTTTATCCGCCCTTTTCGCCAGTTCTTCTCCCCGGTTACGGATATCTTCCATGAAAACGGTACACAGATCCACATCCACCGGCTGTCTGGTCGCCAGATAGGTCATCGCGCCATAGAGATAAGCGGTCTCTTCGAGGTAGCTGGTATTATCCTCAAAAAAGTCCTTATATTCCAGGATTTGCGTCCGGTAGGTATACAGTCCCGCCGCCCGGTACAACTCCGTCAGCGCCATGAATTTCTGCGCATCTCTGCCGGAAGCCGCCGCTAACTTCGTATATACTGCGGAAGCATGCTGTAAGCACTGTGTGGCATACTGCACATCGTATTTCTGATACAGATAGCTGAACTTCGCCAGTGCCGCCACATAGGTCATGCTCTCCGGCTCCTGCTTCTCTGTGTCATTGGCAGTCTTCTCCAGCCACTGGGCGATATCTTCCAGCAAATCCGGAGTCCCGTTGGCATTCTCATCCGTGAAAGCTTCCGAATACCACTCGCAGGCGGTCAGAAGTGTCATGATCTCTTCCTCGGTGATGGTCCGATTCTGACAGTCCTCATGTACCTGTCCGCACAGCGAGCCCAGCAGTTCTTCATAATGTTCCTTCTGCACCGTAAAATCTAACGATCTGCCTACTTTGTCACATTCCAGATAAAAGGTACCGGTCTGCTCACATTCGGTAAAGTCCGCCGTACCGATATACAGCTGCAGATCTTCGTTATATCCGGAAGTCTTCACCTTACCACGATATACGATCTCTCCGGTCTCTTTATCGATCAGCCGGAAATTCTCCACCTGCTCCCGGCTTTTGACCACTGCCTGTTTTTCCCCATGCAGCGCATATCCCTGTTGATCCACCAGAACATTGGGTGTCAGCGTGGGAAGTGTATAATTGATGACCGGTGTGCTCTCCATGCCGGTGATACTGCTGATGCTGCTGTAGCTGACATGCCCCGTCTCCACCGCAGTTCTACCGCATGCCGTCATTCCTATGCAATTAAATAGTAATAGCAGGGAGAGAATCCCTGCACTTTTTCTGCTGTATTTCAAACCATTCCTCCGGTTATTCTCTGTCTATAACAGTATAAAGGATTCCCGGGAAAATTTCCACAGAATTTCTGACATCAGCGGAATAATGTCTCCCCGTTCACCGGTTCTCCGTTATGCGTCAGGGCAAAATACACGTTACTGCCTTCGGCGCTGTAATATTTGGTGGGTGCCGCCACTTTCCCGATGGTCTCCCCGGGATTCACATAGGAATTCTCCTTCACATGGATTTCGGTAAGCTGTCCGTAGGTAGCCTCATAGCCATCCCCCAGATCCAGTGTCACCGCTTTGCCGATCTCCTCATTTTCAAAAATCGAAGTCACTTTGCCCTGGGCACAAGCGACGACTGCCGTGCCTTCCTCTGCGGAAAAAATGGTGGCAGGATTGTATTTGTACTGATCCAGTGTGGCAAAATAAGTGCTCTGATCCATGGAATAATGCATCAGAATATCATTCTGCACCGGCTGTTGTAATCCGTCACTTTCCGCAAAATGCAGCGTCTTTTCCACAGTCACTTCGGGCAATGTTTTTGCTGCCTCGGCTTCTTCCAGCAAAGTCTCCTGATCCGTCAGCCCCGGGATCTCCACATGTCCGGAGCCCACCTCCTGGGGCAGATAGTCCAGATCATCCTCGGTGACAGGTGCTCCCGCGATCTCATTTCCTGCCGTGTTATTCGCGGTCAGTTCCGGAATGTTCTCATCTTCTTTCAACAGATGCTCGTTGTTATTCTCTGTAATTTCCTGCAATTTATCATCTGCGTTGTTTTCAAGCGCAGTGAAGTCCAAGGTATA
Organism: Bacteroidales bacterium H4; assembly: GCA_963650795.1. Taxonomy (GTDB): domain Bacteria; phylum Bacillota; class Clostridia; order Lachnospirales; family Lachnospiraceae; genus Acetatifactor. The sequence goes on along the minus strand of CAVJMX010000003.1, from coordinate 48,938 downwards.
ACCATCATCCCTGGACTCCACATTCTGTCCCTTCATATAGACCCCTGTCATGGTCAGCGCTGCCAGTACAAAGGCTGAAGAAGCTAACATTATAATACGTTCTTTGTGAATATTACTCTTTCTATTTCTTCTCATATCCTATCCGCATCCTTCCTGTTCCCTGAATCTGCTGCCTGCTGTTGCATCATTCAAACCACTTTCCCTGGTTTATCCTATAGTCTTGCCCGATTCATGGGTTTTATGCAGAATGCGGTGTTTATGTTTTTATGCTTTTGCGGCATACGCTGCCATATCTACGTGCTGTACGGTGCCCATCTGGGTATTATTTCCTGCGTACCGCATATTCCCGGATGGTGGACAGCGTCTGTTCGCTGGCACTGCTCCGTTACCATCCGTGGTGTCGTTATCCTGTTGTAAAATAAAATGATGCCAGGGTCAAAAGGTCTAAACCCACATGAGCTTGCTCATAGGTGGGTGAAAGACCTTGGGACCCGCCCCGAAGTGGGAGTGCGGAGCACGGAACAATCCGTAATCATCAAAGTCGGGGGCTTTTGACCCCGACATCATAAAATAGCAGGGAAGTGACTGGCCTTGTCACCTCTCTGCTACTTATATCGTCCATAATGGGCGTTTTATTTAGTGTTAATATTGCTTTACTGCTGTGTGGGCTGCGTAGGAGCTGTGGGTGCGGGCGGCACCGGCTTACCTGCTGCTTTCAGTTTCGCTGCGATCATGCTTGCCACCATTTCTCTGGTCACTACAATGTTGCCGCCGAAAGGATTGATCACGAATCCCAGTGCCGGGCTGATGTTGCCCTGTGCATCCTTGCGTAACAGCATTCCCGCATAATCGTCGAAATTCATGGCGAAGGTCTGCTGACCTTCCTCATCTCTCCACTTTTTCAGCTCTGTCCAGTCCGTGAAAGCCATGAAGAACTTTCTGCCATCCTCTGTGGACAGCATGGGGAACTGCACCTTAGAATCTCTGGCGATGGTCACCCGACCGCTGGCATCCGGTACGGGTACCGGGTCAATCACTACCGGAGACAGGAACTTGGCTTTCTGTAACTCATCCAGGAACAGCTGTCTGTGTTCCGGAGTGTCCTCTGCTTTTAATAATTCAATAGATCCCACCATCATAGGGTTGGATACCGGTTTGTTAAATTCCATAGTTTTTCTCCTTATACACGGTTGTAATTAATCAGGCATCCCTTCAGGATGATCTGACGCTCTTCGTCGGTCAGCTCACCTAACTTCAGGGAGAATTCCTTCATGCCTTCGCCGGGTGTTACCACATATGCCTTGATCTCTTCGGTCTTGTCTTCCACAGCCTTCTTGATGCCGGGAACGAACAGGTAATCCAGGTTCTTGAAAGGCAGATCGCCGGGCTGGATCAGGAAAGGAAGCATACCCCAGTTGATCAGATTGGAACGATAACGCTTGGTAGCGTACTCGTTGGCGATGTTCGCCCAGCCGCCCAATACCTTCTGGCAGGAAGCAGCCTGCTCACGGGCAGAACCGTCTCCGGGCTTCACTGCGAAGATCGTGGAACCGAATCCGGTGTTCTCACGACTTGCTTCCGGATACTGTTTCTTCACTTCTCCCATGACATCCTTCAGTACCGGAACCGCCTGGCAGGGATGTCCGCCGTTCATACGCTCTTTTTCAGCCTTCTGAATCTCTTTGGCACGTCCGACATACTGGGGATCCTTACGGCTTAAGGTGAACTCTGCCAGTCCCAGAGGATTGGACCGATAGGAAGAGGTCTCACCGGAAGGGATCAGCTCATCGGTGGTGGTTACGGGATCATGGATCTCGGATACTACCTGCAGTATCAGGTTCTCAGGCAGGGCTCCCATAGCCGGCCAGTCCTTGATGTTGGGTCCAAACTGAATCTCCACGCTCTCATCTGCCACACCGTGGGAATCAAATACACGATTCTTGTAAATATTGCTGTCGAAATGATATTTGTATTTTCCGAAGTCTCCGTCGAAGTCCGTTGCGGGAGTCAGGACACCCTTGTTGGCTGCGGTGGCTGCGATAGATCTTGCGTCCATCAGAGCTACGGAAGCGATCTGACCGTTCTGCAGCTTGGAACCTTCGCGGTTCGGGAAGTTTCTGGTAGAGTGACGGATACTGAATGCATTGTTGGCAGGGGTATCTCCGGCACCGAAGCAGGGACCGCAGAACGCTGTCTTCATGACTGCACCGGTCTCTAAGATCGTTGCGGCACAGCCGTTGCGGATCAGTTCCATGTATACGGGCATGGATGCGGGATATACACTTAAGGTAAATTCATCCGCACCGATGTATCTGCCCTTCAGAATATCGGCTGCTGCGCAGATATTCTCGAATCCACCGCCGGCACAGCCTGCGATGATACCCTGGTCTACGATGAACTTACCGTTCTTTACTTTATTTTTCAGAGTGAAGTCTACGGCACCGTCCAGGCTGACCTTCGCGCGCTTCTCGGTCTCATCCAGAATATCCATCAGGTTCGCATTCAGTTCCTCGATGGTGTAGGTATTGCTGGGATGGAACGGCATGGCGATCATGGGACGGATCTTGTCCAGATCTACCTCGATCAGTCCGTCATAGTAGGTTACCTGACCGGGATTCAGTTCCTTATAGTCTTCGGTACGTCCGTGGATCTCGTAGAACTCACGGATCTGGTCGTCGGTCTTCCAGATGGAGGACAGGCAGGTGGTCTCTGTGGTCATGACGTCAATGCCAATACGGAAATCAGCACTTAAGGAAGCCACGCCGGGACCTACGAACTCCATTACTTTATTTTTCACATAACCGTTCTTGAATACCGCGCCAATGATAGCCAATGCTACGTCCTGAGGACCGACACCCTTCACGGGAGCACCCTTTAAGTATACGGCTACCACGCCGGGCATGTTGATATCATAGGTCTGGTTCAACAGCTGTTTTACCAGCTCGGGACCGCCTTCGCCCATAGCCATGGTACCCAGTGCACCGTAACGGGTATGGGAATCGGAACCCAGGATCATCTTACCGCCGCCGGCTAACATCTCTCTGGCGAACTGGTGGATAACTGCCTGATGAGGGGGTACATAGACTCCGCCGTACTTTTTCGCACAGGTCAGACCAAACATGTGGTCATCCTCGTTGATGGTGCCGCCTACGGCACACAGAGAGTTATGACAATTGGTCAGTACATAGGGCATGGGGAACTTCTGCAGTCCGGATGCTCTTGCGGTCTGAATGATACCTACAAATGTAATGTCATGGCTGGTCAGCTTGTCGAAACGAATCTTCAGCTTGTCCATATTGCCGGAGGTATTGTGCTCCTGCAAAATACCGTAAGCCATGGTATTTTTCGCTGCTTCTTCCTTAGAGATCGTAATGCCGGTCTTCGCCTGTATTTCTTTTACCGCTTCCGGGGTATCTGCTACAATATCCGTGCCGTTTACCAGGTAAGCGCCGCCCTGTGTTAACTGAATCATGCTTGTCCTCCTGTTCCTGTCTGAATTTCCGTCTGCTGCATCTGCAGCCCTTCAGACTGTACTTTTCTTATTATAAAGGTTTGCTCTCCGTGATGCAACCTGCATCTTTATTCTTTCTCAAGGTATCTGCCACGATCACCCACATTAACAGGAATGCGGCAACACATACAGACAGATACAGCTTAATCGGGAGCGTCTGGAAATGTCCGCGATAGGTGATTCCCGACAACGGTGCAATATCCGGCAGTTGTTCGCCGTTTAAGTATGCCCGTCCGTATTCCGCCTGGGGCTTTTCGCCCTCCGGGGTTACCAGTAAAATGACTCCGTCCGCATTGTCCCTCACAGACACTTTCATCTGATAGGTCTTGCCTGCGGTCAGCCTCCAGTCTGTCAGCTGCATTTCGAATACTGTATTTTCATAAGTCTCTACGGGAACTGCCTTCTCTCCGCAAAGTGTCTCCCCATCATAGATAGCGATTACCAGATCTCCGTCCAGGGAACCGTTCGGCTTCACGCAGAACGTAAATCCCTTCACATTATTTGCGGCGGGAGTAAATTCAAATTCCAGTGTATCCCCCTGTGCCAGGGTCATCTCCGTATTATCTCCTCCGTTAATATCCGATCTGTCTTCCTTGGCAAGTCTGGATGCTCCCACTCCCACTGCCAGGCAGCATACAAGCACCGCAGCTCTTTTCACCAGACCACCCACATCGATCTTCGGCTTCCCTTCACTGCTTCGGTCCAGGCAGCCGCAGACGAACAGCATAAATCCCAGCAGGGATGCCCCGTAGACCCGGTAAGTAAACAGATGATGATAGCTGGTATGCGTATTCATAATAAAATACCAGGCGGGAGAAGTTAAGGTCACTGCCGCAAATATCAGCTGTTCTGTCTTGATCCGGAATGTTCCCCGCAGGAACTCGCAGAATAACACCACGATCCATGCAAGCAGTATCAGGATGAACAGTGGGAACAGATAATGCCTGAAATTGTTGTACAACGTATCTATCCTGCAATAGGTCTGATGCAGCAGTCTGTTCTCATCGGGCATTCCGCTGAACAAATGGTTGAATACGGCGCCGATGCCGTTGTCCAGGATCGAAGGTCCGCAGATGATCGTCTCAACAACCCATTTTACGCCGAAGAATCCGCCCCAGCCGATCACATAGGAGACTCCGCCGCCAAACAGCAGGGTGATCCGCTCCTTCAGATTCACTTTTTCGCCTGCCGCTACCAACAGCCAGCAGAACGGAAATGCAAAACTAAGTAACGGATAGGTCAGGAAATCAAAATAGCAGGTCAGGATTCCCAGGAACAGGAACAGATAGTATCGTCTGTTCTTCTCCAGGATCCAGTCCGTCTTCAGCAGGACAAGCAGACTTCCCAGCATAGATACATAAAATACCGGAGAATTCTGCAGTGACATGGCGGTAGCCGCCGGTGTCAGGAATGCACAGGAACAGAAAAATGCCAATAGATACCGCTTCTGTCCCGTCGCCTTAAATACTGCATACCCTACGCAGCCCATGACAAACAGCTGGGCAAAACTGTTGACCAGCAGATAGTCCCAATAATCCATGAAATAGAAGATCGGACGCAGGATCGCCACATAACCATGCCAGTATCTTCCGTAGTTGTTCATATCCGCCGCACGTTTGATGGCGGGTTCTTCCCCTTCATTGTAACAGTTGTTCAGGATCGTCCGGTCCGTCGCATCATCCAGGGTTCCGATCTCATAGGAAGTGAAAAAGGGAATATACTGGGTGTAGCGGTTATTCACAAGCGGCGCCCATCCCATCTGCCCACTGTATTCAAAGGTAGACTCCTTCGATTCCTGATTCACCGGAATATAATAGACCAGTGTCAAAACCAGGATTCCCACTACACCTGCTGCGATTAGAATGCCGATATATTTCAGCAGAAAATCGATCCAGATTCTGACCAGTGACTTCGGTCTGGAAGTTTCTTTTGTAGCGTTCAATTTTGTTTTCTCCCTCGTAATTTGAAAGCCCAGGATCTCTCCTGAGCTTTTATTTTTTTATTTAACCTTTGTTTCGCATTTCTGATTATTTCAACACTACCTTATCCAGATGCCAGATCTCATCCACATACTGTTTTATGGTTCTGTCGGAGGTGAACTTGCCGGAGCATGCCACATTCAGAATAGCACTCTTCGCCCAGTTGTCCTCGTCGCGGTAAGCAGCTTCCACTCTCTTCTGTGCCTCTGCATAGGACTTGAAGTCCTTGAGGATGAAGTAGGTGTCTGCCTTCGCAGTGCACTGGGTGTTCAGCAGTGAGTTGTACAGCGGGCGGAACAGCTCGGGATCTCCCGGTGCAAAGGTTCCGTTGATCAGCTGCATCAGTACCTTGCGGACATCCTGGTCGTTGTTGAAGATCTCCATGGGATCGTAGCCGCCATTATTCTCGTAGTTGATGACTTCCTGTGCGGACAGACCGAAGATAAAGGCATTCTCCTCGCCCACTTCTTCTACGATCTCCACGTTAGCACCGTCCATAGTTCCCAGAGTCAGGGCGCCGTTTAACATGAACTTCATGTTACCGGTACCGGATGCTTCCTTACTTGCGGTAGAGATCTGCTCGGAGACATCTGCTGCCGCGAAGATGATCTCTGCGTTGGATACGTTGTAGTTCTCAATAAATACGACCTTGATCTTACCGTTGATGGCGGGATCATTATTTACCACATCTGCTACAGAGTTGATCAGCTTGATGGTCAGCTTTGCGTTGCGGTAACCGGCTGCTGCCTTGGCGCCGAAGATAAAGGTTCTGGGATAGAAATCCAGATCCGGATGCTCCTTCAGTTCATTGTACAGATACATTACATGCAAAATATTCAGCAGCTGTCTCTTGTACTCATGCAGACGCTTTACCTGTACATCGAAGATGGATCTGGGATCTACTTCGATACCGTTGTGCTCCAAAATGTATTTTGCCAGACGTACTTTGTTCTGGTACTTGATGTTCATAAATTCCTGCTGTGCCTTTTTGTCATCCGCATATACTTTCAGGCGGGAGATCTGCGGCAGATCGGTGATCCAGTCGTCACCTACATGAGCAGTTACCCAGTCAGCTAACAGAGGGTTCGCATGTAGCAGGAAACGTCTCTGCGTGATACCGTTTGTCTTGTTATTAAAGCGCTCCGGGAACATCTCGTAGAAGTCCTTCAATTCCTGCTTCTCCAGGATCTCGGTATGCAGTCTTGCTACACCGTTGACAGAGTAGCCGGACACAATTGCCATATTCGCCATCTTCACCTGTCCGTCATAGATGATTGCCATCTTGCGGATCTTCTCCTGTACATCCACACCGGGTACATTGCTGTATTTCTGCTGGATGTCAATGATGAATCTGCGGTTGATCTCTTCCACGATCTGGTAGATTCTGGGAAGTAATCTGGAGAACAGTTCGATGGGCCATTTCTCCAGTGCTTCCGCCATGATGGTATGGTTGGTGTAAGCACAGGTCTTGGTGGTGATCTCCCACGCTTCTTCCCAGGTCAGATAATAATCATCCATCAGCACACGCATCAGCTCTGCGATGGCTACGGTAGGATGGGTATCGTTCAACTGGAAAGTAACCTTCTCATAGAACTTATGAATATCGTCATGTTTTCTCATGTACTTCTCTACAGCTTCCTGTACGGATGCGGAGATGAAGAAGTACTGCTGCTTCAGACGCAGCTCTTTACCTGCATAGTGATTGTCGTTGGGGTACAGAACCTCTACGATATTACGTGCCAGATTCTCCTGCTCTACAGCCTTCTGGTAATCACCCTTGTCAAAGGAATCCAGCTGGAAGCACTCTACGGGCTCCGCATCCCAGATACGCAGGGTGTTTACAATACCGTTGCCATAGCCGACGATAGGAAAATCAAAAGGAATTGCCTTAACGGACTGATATCCCTCCTGGGTAAATACGTTTCTGCCGTTCTCATCGGTATGAACACTGACATAGCCGCCGAATTTAACGGTCTTCGCATACTCGGGTCTGCGCAGTTCAAAAGGATTGCCGTTCATCAGCCAGTTATCGGGAACCTCTACCTGATAGCCGTCGCGGATCTCCTGCTTGAACATACCGTAGCGGTAACGGATACCGCAGCCGTATGCGGGATAGCCCAAAGTAGCCAGGGAATCCAGGAAGCATGCTGCCAGACGTCCCAGTCCTCCGTTGCCCAGTGCTGCATCCGGCTCCTGATCCTCGATCAGATTCAGATCCAGTCCCAGCTCCTCCAGAGCTTCTGCTACGGGCTTATAAGCCTTTAAATTGATCAGGTTATTGCCCAGTGCTCTGCCCATCAAAAACTCCATGGACATATAGTAGACCATCTTAGGGTCTTCTTTCTCATATGCCTTCTGGGTCTCCATCCAGTTCTCTACAATACGATCCTTGATTGCGTAAGATACTGCCTGGAAGATCTGCTGCGCATCTGCTTCCTCCAGATTCTTACGATACAGGGTGCGCACATTATATTCCACACTTCTCTTGAAGAGCTCTTTGTCGAACTCTTTTACTTTTGCCGGCTTTTCACTGGCTGCTACTGATTTTTTCACCTGTGTTCTCCTCTCCATCACCTATCCCGGGAGTCTTATTTATGATATTCCCGTGCCGATAGTGTTATGATTTCATCCATTATTTTTAACCAAATACAGGTAATATTATAGCAAACTTCCAGCCGCATTCCAACTGTTTTCGCACGTTTTCGTAAGTTTCTTAAAAATGCCACTTTATGTCCCTGATATTCTTCCTGACTGATAACTTCAAAGCCCAGAGAACGGTAGAAATCCAGAGTCTCCTTCAATATGATATACTCTTACCAAGATCCATCAGAACATGGAGCATGTCATATTAATCGCCCGGGACTCTGTGTGAGCACCGGGCGATCTTTTTGTTTTCTTATATTTTATACTCTCTCCACAGCGATCACTGCGTTCTCGCCGTTGATGTTCCATTCCTTGGATACAGCATATTCCGCACCGCTTGTCAGTTCGTCCGCCAGAACTTTACCGCTGATGGCATCCTTATTCTTCTGGGCGATCTCAGACAGCTTGTCATTGCCGTTGATGGATACACGGATGTGGTCGGTCACCTCGAAGCCGCTCTCCTTACGCATGGTCTGGATCTTGCTGATCATCTCGTATACGAAGCCTTCCTCTACCAGTTCCGGTGTCAGGTTGGTATCCAGAACAACGGTCATCTTGTTGTCCTCCTGAGATACATAGCCTTCCTTCTGTGCCATGTCGATCAGCAGATCGTCCTTGGTCAGTTCAACAGCCACGCCGTCTACATCGAACTTTAATGCGCCGTTTGCATTCAGCTCATCCATTGCCGCGTTGCCGTCCAGTGCAGCCAAAGCTTTCTGGATGCCGCCTAACTGTTTGCCGTACTTAGGTCCTACGGTGCGCAGCTGAGGCTTGAAGGTATAAGAAGTGAAGTCACGTACATCATCGGTGAATACCACTTCCTTGACATTTAACTCATCCTCGATGATCTCCTGGTAGAACTCACCTAAGGTGAAGTCTGCCTTGATATACATTCTGCTGATGGGCTGACGGTTTTTGATGGCAGCCTCGTTACGGCACGCACGTCCCATAACAACAGCATCCAGTACATCCTCCATATCCTCTTCCAGCTTCTTGTCGATGTGATCCTTGTTGACTACAGGGAAGTCACACAGATGGATACTTTCAGGAGCGGATGCATCGTTGCTTCTCACCAGATTCTGGTAAATATCCTCGGTCATGAAGGGAATCATGGGTGCTGCTGCCTTACAGATCGTCACCAGTGCGGTGTACAGCGTCATGTAAGCGTTGATCTTATCCTGCTCCATACCCTTTGCCCAGAAACGCTCACGGCTGCGTCTTACATACCAGTTACTCATCTCATCGACGAAGTCCTGCAGAGCCTTGGCAGCCTCTGGGATACGATACTGGTCCAGATTGCTGTCTACTTCTCCAACGGTGGAATTTAACTTAGACAGCAGCCACTTATCCATTACGGGCAGCTTATCGTATTCCAGTGTATATTTGGAAGCATCAAAATTGTCAATGTTTGCATACAGTACGAAGAATGCGTAGGTGTTCCACAGAGTACCCATGAACTTACGCTGTCCTTCCTGTACTGCCTTGCCGGAGAATCTCTTCGGCAGCCAGGGTGCGGAACTGGTGTAGAAATACCAACGGATGGCATCTGCACCGTAGGTCTCCAGTGCGTTGAAAGGATCTACCGCATTGCCCTTACTCTTACTCATCTTCTGACCGTTCTCATCCTGAACGTGACCCATGACGATAACGTTCTTGTAAGGAGCCTTGTTGAAGAGCAGGGTGGACTCTGCTAACAGAGAGTAGAACCATCCACGGGTCTGGTCCACTGCCTCGGAGATAAAGTTGGCAGGGAACTGCTGCTCAAACAGATCCTTATTTTCAAACGGATAATGATGCTGTGCGAAAGGCATTGCTCCGGAATCGAACCAGCAGTCGATAACTTCGGGAACACGCTTCATCTGCTTGCCGCACTCGGGGCAGGTGATGGTGATCTCGTCAATGTAAGGACGATGGAACTCTACGGTCTTCGCCTTCTCGTTGCCGCTCATCTTGTACAGCTCTTCACGGCTGCCAATGGAATGCTGATGTCCGCATTCGCACTCCCAGATATTTAACGGAGTACCCCAGTAACGGTTACGGGATACGCCCCAGTCCTGAATATTCTCCAGCCAGTTGCCGAAACGACCTTCACCGATGGAAGCGGGGATCCAGTTGATGGTCTTGTTGTTGCGTACCAGATCATCCTTTACAGCGGTCATCTTGATGAACCAGGACTCTCTTGCATAGTAGATCAGCGGAGTATCACATCTCCAGCAGAAAGGATAGTCATGCTCGAACTTCGGTGCGTCGAACAGCTTGCCCTCTGCATCCAGATCCTTTAATACCAGGGGATCTGCGTCTTTTACGAATTTGCCTGCATACGGGGTCTCTGCGGTCAGATCACCCTTGCCGTCTACGAACTGTACGAAAGGCAGATCATAGTTACGTCCGATACGGCTGTCGTCTTCACCAAAAGCAGGAGCGATATGAACGATACCGGTACCATCGGTCATGGTTACATAACCGTCGCAGGTTACGAAATGTGCCTTTTTCTTCTGCTTCTCAGCGGCATCTCCGGCACACTTGTACAGAGGCTCATACTCCTTGTACTCCAGATCCTTACCGACATAAGTCTCCAGTACTTCGTAAGCATCCTTGCCTTCTTCTGCCAGGCGTCCCAGAACCTTGTCTGCCAGTGCCTTTGCAATATAATAGGTATAACCGTCGGCAGCCTTCACCTTCAGGTAAGTCTCCTCCGGGTTCACGCACAGTGCCACGTTGGAAGGAAGGGTCCAGGGGGTGGTGGTCCATGCCAGGAAGTATGCGTCCTCACCCTTTACCTTGAAACGTACGATAGCGGAACGCTCCTTAACTGCCTTATAGCCCTGTGCCACTTCGTGGCTGGACAACGGAGTTCCACAGCGAGGGCAGTAGGGAACGATCTTGAAGCCCTTGTACAGCAGTCCCTTATCCCAGATGGTCTTCAGTGCCCACCATTCGGACTCGATGAAGTTGTCATCATAGGTAACATAGGGATTGTCCATATCAGCCCAGAAACCAACGGTACGGGAGAAATCCTCCCACATTCCCTTGTATTTCCAGACGCTTTCCTTACATTTGGTAATGAACGGTGCCAGACCGTATTCCTCGATCTGCTCCTTGCCGTCCAGTCCCAGCATCTTCTCAACTTCCAGCTCTACGGGAAGTCCGTGGGTATCCCAGCCTGCCTTACGGGGAACCATATATCCCTTCATGGTACGGTATCTGGGGATCATATCCTTGATGGTACGGGTCTCTACATGACCGATATGTGGCTTACCGTTGGCGGTAGGCGGTCCGTCATAGAAGGTATAGGTCTCGCCTTCCTTACGATGCTCCATACTTTTTTTGAAAATGTCGTTGTCTTCCCAGAATTTCTCAACTGCTTTCTCACGGTCTACGAAATTCAGGCTTGTAGGTACCTGCTTGTACATAGTGCTCTTCCTTTCTTTAAATAGCCTTGAGTCAGAAAGAGCTCCGTCCCGTAACAGGACGAAGCTCATGCATTCGTTAACCACCTCTTACAACATACTTCCTATTATATATAGGAGTGATATGCCTCCCGGTAACGGCGGGATTCCGTTCAGAACTACTGACCTACGCTTTTGTTCTGACAGCTCAGAAGTGATTTTCGCGATTCCCTTACTCGCACCGGTCTCTCACCATCACCGGCTCGCTTTGCCTTTCTGTGGAAAAGTTACTCTCTTCGTCAATGCATTTTTGATATACCGCTATTATATATCCCATATTTTTCAATTGTCAAGCCGGATTTGCCCTATTTTACTCCAAAACACAATCCGTCAGGAAGCAGTTGAACTTGCGGAACAGGGCTTTTACTTCTTCCCTGTTCTCCATACGTTCCGGCTCTCTCTTCTTCAGTGCCGTATATTCCTCCAGCATATCATTCAGATAAGCGCTGCATCCCAGATCCAACAGCTCCGTACCATCCTCCAGTACTTCCACCGAATGCTTCGCGTACGCAGGAATCTTCACGTAACAGTCCGCGCCGGCATCGAATTCCTCATCCAGCACTTTCCAGTGGGTCTTGCCCTTTACCACGAGGAAGATCTCGGAATCTCCATAGGGATCATCCCAGTTCAGAGATACCCCTTTATCCGCCAGGAGCTGCCATACTTCCTTCACGCCGTGGGTCTCCCAGCGTCCGACTTTCTGACGCATTTCCAGTTTACCCATTTTATAAGTAGAAAATCCGAAATCATACGGTCTGATCTCTGGGATTTCCTCCTTGGGAACATCGATTGGTTCCGGTGCCTCTCTGGCAATATCATTATTTTTTGCCAGATAGCGCTTGCGGAATTCCGGTTCAAAATACAGTTCATCACCGTAATTGTCCTTGACCCGGCACTTGCGCTCGATACCGCCGGACATATCGATCTCCTGGAAGCACTCGCGCCATACCATTCCTTCGCCATCATCATAATGTATGAATCCATGTCCCAGATAAGGCTGGATCAGTATCATATCTCCCTTATCTACCGTAGCACGCTTGTTGCGGATGGTCGCTGTAACATGTCCGCGGGAGATCAGGAAACATTCCACTCCCTTGGTATGCTCATGATACGGTGTTTCCGTTCCGTTTACGTAAATTGTATCACTGCACTCATTTTTCTCCCAGCGTCCCTCCGGCCAGGTGAACTGATGAACCGTCTCTCCTCCGTCCGTCAGATTATACAGCCAGCAGTTCTCATTAAATGCTTCAATTAAAAATTTACTCTTATTTTCCTGCATTTCTACATTCTCCTTATTCTGCCCAGGACCAGTTGATGACTCTGTAATCCTTCAGACTTCTCGCTTTCACGCCCTGCAGTTCTTTTTTAGCGGCAATGCCGGTCTTGCTGGCGTATACGGGCACGATCAGAGCTTTGTCTCCCATGATTCTCTGGATCGTATTACATGCTTCCACACGGGTTGCAGTGTCTACGCGCTCATGCTCCTCATCCCATGCCACATTCAATTCCTCATCGTCCATACCACCGAAGTTCTGACCTTCTCCGCCGCGGTACAGCGCATAGTTTTCATCGAAATCATTCATGCTCATGGAGAAGGATACTACGTTCAGATCATAATCTCCGCCCTTGAATACATCGCTGAACCATGCATTGCTTTCCAGCTTTTCCATGGTGATGGAAATACCGATTGCAGCCAGCTGGTTCTGAATGATCTCCATCGGCTTGTAATAAGCCGCACCGTTAGAGCAGCGTACTGTCAGCTCCAGTCCGTTCTCATAGCCGGCTTTTTTCATATACTCTTTTGCCAGCTCCAGGTCATATCCGGGTGCTTCGTAACTCTGATCATATCCGGGAACAAAGGTCGGATACATTGCGGAGATCACTTCTCCATTTCCGTCAATAGCTCCCAGCATAACGTCCTCTTTGTTGATGGCATGTGCTACTGCCAGGCGCAGATTCTCGTCCGCGAAGATACCGTTAAAGTTGAAGATCACCCAGGTACAGGTCGTGCTCATGGCATCATCGTACTGCAGAGAGGAATTATTCTTGATGTTTGCCAGATCTGCTACAGGCGGATCAAGATGCACATCGATTTCTCCGCTTTCCAGTGCCAGCGTTCCGGCAGAAGGATCCTCAAATACCTTAAAGGTTACATTCTTGATCTTCGGTGCGCCCTTCCAGTAGTTCTCGTTCGCCTTCATCACGATCTTCTCACCGGCTACCCATTCTACGAATTCATATGCTCCGGTACCGCAGGGCTTTCTGGTGAAACCATCCGGATCGGACTCATAATAATCCTTCGGGAAAATACACATATAATCTGTGGCGCATGCCTCCAGGGCAGGACCGTATTCCTGTTTGAAATGCAGTACCACGTGGCTGTCGTCCAGTACCTCCATGCTGTCCATGGAACTGGTTGCGCAATCTGCATATCCTGCATTGATAATCGTATTGTAAGAAAAGGCAACATCCTCCGCCGTCATTTTCTCGCCGTTATGGAACGTTACATCATCCCGGAGTGTAAATACCAGATCCTTGTTGTCATTCTGGAACTCCCACTCTGTTGCCAGACAGGGTTCATAGGTAGAATAATCTTCACTTCTGGTGATCAGTGTGTCAAACATCTGACCAGACAGCAGGCTGACTACCACGCTGGCGGCAAAGCCTCCGCACAGAGCCGACGGCTCCGACCAGACGCTCACTACCACATCATCTCTGTCCTTTGCCTGTGTTCCCGCACCGCAACCGGTCAGTGCCAGTGTCACAGCTGTTAATAGCGCTACAAATCTCTTTTTCATGCATTTTCCTCCTCGCATCCTTTTTGAAATATATCTTCCTGACATCTACAGCAGGCTACCATATGACCGGAGCCGTACTCTGTCAGCGGGATATCATGTTGTGTGCACTCCGCCTGTGCATAAGGGCATCTGGAAGCAAAACGGCATCCCGGCTTCGGGTCTACCGGACTCGTCACTTCCCCTTTGATGATTCTGCGTTTTTTATTTCTATAGTTGAGATCCGGTACCGGAATGGCACTGAGCAGTGCCTTTGTGTACGGATGCATCGGGTGTTCAAACAGCTCTTTTGCCGGTGCCTTTTCCACGCACATTCCCAGATACATAACAGCGATCTCATTGGAAATATGTCTTACTACCGACATATCATGTGTGATGAACATATACGTCAGCTTCTTTTCCTGCTGCAGATCCATCAGCAGATTCAGGATCTGCGCCTGAATGGATACGTCCAGCGCCGATACCGGTTCGTCACATACTACGAATTCCGGTTCCATGACCAGTGCTCTGGCAATACCGATTCTCTGACGACGCCCGCCATCCATCTCGTGGGGATAGGCATTGACCATTCTGGCTGCCAGTCCCACCATATCCATCGCCTTGAATACCGCCGCATCAATATCTGCGGAATGCCGGTACATTTTGCTTGCGATCAACGGCTCTGCGATGATCTCACTTACAGTCATTCTCGGATTCAGACTGGCATAAGGGTCCTGAAAAATAATCTGTGCCTTCTGACGGAACTGTTTCAGTTCCTTCTTATTTAATCTGCTGACATCCTGTCCTCTGAAAAGGATCTCTCCCGAGGTAGGCTCTGTCAGCCGCAACACTACTCTGCCAAGCGTTGATTTACCGCATCCGGATTCTCCGACGACGCCCAGCGTGGTACCGGCTTCGATAGAGAGATTCACATGATCTACGGCATGAAGCTTTCCGCCTGCGGTATCAAAATATTTGACAAGATTCCGGGTCTCTAATAAAGTACTCATGCTTTCTCCTCCCCGTCATACAAATGGCAGCGGATCATATGTCCCGCCTCACAATATTCCGCCGGTTCTACCGTCTTACATTTCTCCGTACAGTAGGGGCAGCGCGGATGGAACTTGCATCCTTCCGGCAGTTTTGCCGGATCCGCAATCAGTCCCTCGATGGGCTGCAGTCTGCCGGTCTCTCCGTTGAGCCTAGGAATCGAGTTGAACAGTCCCGTGGTATACGGGTGATGCTTTTCTCCCCGGAAAATATCCTCCACGGTACCGAACTCCACGATCTCTCCCGCATACATAACCGCAACCGTATCACAGGTCTCTGCGATAATTCCCAGGTCATGTGTGATCATGATCATGGATGTTCCCATTTTTTCTTTCAGTTCTTCCATCATCGACAGGACCTGTGCCTGAATCGTCACATCCAGCGCAGTGGTAGGCTCGTCTGCGATCAGAAGTTCCGGATTCAGCGCAAGGGAGATTGCGATTACCACTCGCTGTTTCATGCCACCGGAAAACTGATGGGGATAGTCATTTTTTCTGTTGGCGGGAATCCCCACCAGTTCAAACATTTCATCCACACGCTTGTCGATCTGTTCTTTCGTCAGTCCCGCTTCATTATGCAGTTCCAGAATCTCTGCCACCTGTTTGCCGACCGTGATCACTGGGTTCAGACTCGTCATGGGATCCTGGAAGATCATGGAGATCACTTTTCCCCGGTAAGCACGCATTTCTGCTTCCGTCAGCGTTCTGAGATCATTCCCCTCGAACAGGACCTGACCTCCGGTAATACAGCCGATATGCCTGGGAAGCAGGCGCAACAGGCTTAACACCAGCGTCGTCTTGCCGGCTCCGGTCTCTCCCACCAGCCCCAGCGTCTGCTTTCTTTTTAATTGCAGGCTGACATGATTGACTGCCTTAACCACAGATTCATCGGTCCGGTATTCCACACTTAAGTCCTGAATTTCCAGCAGGTTTTCACTATTATTCATCACATCCGCCTCCTATTTCTTCAGCTTCGGATCCAGTGCATCTCTCAGTCCGTCTCCGATCAGATTCAATGACAGGGCACTGATCACGATCGCCAGACCGGGAACGATGACGAGATACGGATAATTACGCATGTATTCTTTGCCTTCGGACAGCATGGCTCCCCATTCCGGTGTCGGAGATTCGATTCCCAGTCCGATATAGCTCAGACCTGCGATTGCCAGAATGGTGATTGCGAGATTCAGTGTTGCCTGAACGATGATCGGTCCCATTGCATTGGGAATAATGTGCTTCATCAGGATCCGTCCGGTTCCGGTGCCACACGCTCTTGCCGCCTCCACATATTCCTGTTCCCGGATCGGCAGAATCGCGGAACGGAAGATTCTCGTAAAGCCCGGTACAACACCTACCACACAGGCGATTCCGAGGTTCACGATACCGCCTCCGATGGAAGCAACGATACAGATCGCCATCAGGTTAAAAGGGAGTGCATAGAATACATCCATGATTCTCATAATAACGTTATCTACCCATCCGCCATAATAAGCGGCGATTGATCCGAAAAACGCTCCCAGTACGGTGGACGCTGCTATGATACACAGGGAAGCCATCAGTGAGATCCTGGCGCCATACACGATACGTGCCAGCATATCCCGTCCATACTGATCGGTTCCGAATAAATGCTGCGCTGACGGTCCCTGCAGACGCTGCGACAGATCCTGTGCGATAGCATCTGCCTGATAGTCAAAAAACAGATCACAGGTCAATACCATCAGAATCAGAAATGCGAATATTACAAGGCCTACAACTGCCATTTTATTTTTGGCAAATCTTTTACAAATGCTCTTGAACTGACTCTTTTTCTTATATACTTCTCCGGTCGTGGGAGATACGATCACTCTTGCCATCTTTAACCCTCCTTACGCACACGTCT
The DNA here is from genome assembly GCA_963650795.1 of Bacteroidales bacterium H4. Taxonomy (GTDB): domain Bacteria; phylum Bacillota; class Clostridia; order Lachnospirales; family Lachnospiraceae; genus Acetatifactor. The sequence goes on along the minus strand of CAVJMX010000003.1, from coordinate 31,654 downwards.
GCGGACATACTGTGATTTCAGTCTCGGATCCACATAGGCATACAGAACATCCACGATCAGATTCGTAAATCCGACTGCGATTGCAATAAATAACACCTCGCCCATTACCATCGGTACATCCAGCTGTCTCAGAGAAGTCACCGCCAGAGAACCCAGTCCGGAGATCGTAAATACATTTTCAATAATTACAGTTCCGCCAATCAGTCCGGCGAAATCCATGCCGATTACGGTGATGATCGGCAGAAGGGCGTTCCGCAGTGTATGACGCAGGATCACCTGTTTCTCCGTACATCCTTTGGCTCTCGCCATCTTGATATAATCCGCGCCGATGACCTCCAGCATACTGGACCTTGTCATTCGTACCAGCGATGCGATCGAGGATGCCGCCAGCGTAATCCACGGAAGAATATAGCCCTTGATCGAAGTGGCACCGGTCGCCGGAAGCCAGTGCAGTTTCAAAGAGAAAAACAGTACCAGCAAAGTGCCCAGCCAAAAGCCCGGGATGGATGACAAAATCAATGCTCCGATCTGTGTCAGATCATCCAGGAGAGAATATTGTTTTACCGCAGAAATAATTCCCACCGGAAGTCCGATGAGTACCGTCAAAAACATCGCTCCGACAGCCAGTGTCATCGTCTGGGGAAGTCTCGACATCAATTCATCCACTACCGAGAGCTTTGTTCTCCAGGAAATACCGAAGTTCCCCTGTACCGCATTTAAAATATAGCTGAAATATCTCTGCCAGAACGGCTGATCCAGCCCCATTTCCTTACGCAGGGCTGCAAGAGCTTCCGGAGTTGCCTTAGTACCGAGAATGATCTCCGCTGCATCTCCCGGAGACAGATCCAGCAACGCATAGACGAGCAATGAAATTCCAAGAACCACAGGAATCATTAGTAATAGTCTTTTTCCAATGTACCTCAGCATGATTATTCCTCCGATTTTCTCTTATTGTTGTTATGGATTGTTATTGACATATTCATCGACAATAAGTAAACTAAATTGTGTGTGAACGCATTCATTGAATATGTTTATTGAACGTGTTCATTTCTTTTCACAGATTATAATCGAACGTGTTCAATATGTCAATGTATAATTATACATTTTTAATTTTCGGGAGGATTTTTTATGGCACCTAAAAATAATGTGCAGACAACCATAGATCATATTTTCTTATCCGCTGTGGATCTGTTTCGGGAATACGGTTACGATGCTGTCAGCATCCGCATGCTTGCAGACCATGCGGATATCAGTCTCGGACTGGTCAATCACTACTTTGGCAGCAAGCGCAACCTGGCGTATATCGTTTTGGAAAAGCTGATCCAGTATGTCATTTTGCATGTCAATGAATATGTGGAGAATACTCCTGAGAATATACTGCTGCACGATGCCGTCGATACGCGTGTCGTCAATATTTATCTGAGAGAGGGCGCTTTCCGTCAGTTCTATCTGGATACCCTGAACGAAGACATTTTTTTCAACTATCTTGAGAACCGCTCCACCCTGATTCTGAAGCAGCTGCAGGAATCCTACCATTTTACGATTACAGAGGACATGGATCTTCTGTACAGTCGTTATATCCCATATATTGTGGAGAAAACGCTGATCCTGAAAAAAAAGGAAGGGCTCTTCCCCAGTATTTCCTATGAAGATATTCCTTACCATATCTACAGTTCCACCTATGTCGGAAGAGTCCCTATGGAATTATTGGAAGCTTATGATAAAAAAGCCCGGGAGATTGCTCCGAAAATACTGGCATCCCTGGCTCCGATCCCCAGTCAGGAAGACCTGACTGCCTGTAATCTGCTTCCGGTACAGCTTTCTGATATTTCAAAATAGGCCGTGTACCTATATTGCACGTTTCATGCGCTATGGTGTATATTTATACACCACGTATGGAACGTGCTTTTGTTTTATTTCTTGCTTTTCTTTCACTTTTTTCTTATAATATTTTCAATACCTATTGTGTACCGATCTCATCGGAAGGGGCAGGGAACCTATGGAAACTACGCAGAAAAGAAGCGGCGGTAAAATATCATATACTTTACAGGCGATTGGTCTGATCCCCCTGCTGGTGTTGGGAATCGTAATGTTATTTTTCACTTCCCAATGGTTCACGAAGATCATGTATCAGGAAGTGGAGACGGAATTGTACGATGCCGCCAAAAGTGCCACTACCCTTTTGAATGCTGCCTATCCCGGCGATTACCGTTTAGAAGGTGAGGTCGCCTATCTTCTCTATAAGGGAGATACGAATATCACCCGGGAATATTCCCTATTGGATCAATTCAAGGAAGACACCGGTCTGGATATTACCTTATACTATCAGGATACCCGTATTTTAACGACATTGTGCAACATTCAGGGAGACCGTATCGTCGGTTCCGGAGCCCCCGATGTGGTCATCCGCGATGTACTGAACAGCGGAGAAGATCATTTCTATCCGAATACTTTAATCAACGGGAAAGCTTACTTTTCCTATTACACTCCGGTCCGCAATCAGGACGGCAGTATCGTCGGAATGCTGTTTATCGGCAAATCCAGCGTTTCCGTATCCCAGTCTATTCAGCGCTATGTATATCCACTGACGATCCTGATCGTCGTATTTGTGGCTCTCGTGGCTCTTTGCATTTATTTCTACACCAAGGGCTTCGTGGCAGTGTTGATGCATATTCACGGTTTCCTGTCAGCGGTAGCCTCTGGGAATCTGAATGCTACATTGGATCCTTCCGTGATAAACCGCAGCGACGAGTTAGGAGACATCGGGCGCTGTGCCCTGTCCATGCAGCGTTCCCTGCGGACCATGATCGAGCAGGATGCCCTGACAGAATTATACAACCGCCGTTCCGGAGACAAAAAGCTCCGCCGGATTGCGGAAGAGGCAAAAGCCTCCGGTCGTTCCTTCGCCATGGCGATCGGCGATATCGATCTCTTCAAGCGAATCAACGATACTTACGGTCACGAGTGCGGTGATGCAGTCCTGAAAAAAGTATCCGCCACCTTAAAACAGCACATGTGGCGCCGGGGTTTTGTAGCCCGCTGGGGCGGCGAAGAATTCCTGCTGGTATTTGAAGATACCGATCTGGAAAGCGCCAGGAAGCAGCTGGATGAACTCATGGACAAGATCCGTGAACTGGACATCCTCTACGATGGTCAGCATGTGCATCTGACCATGACCTTCGGTCTGATCTGTGAGCCCGAGGAAGATATTCATACCTTATTAAAAGAAGCGGATGCGAAATTATACATCGGTAAAACAAACGGTCGTAACCAGGTGGTATCTTAACCCGGTTACGACCGTTTTCTTATTTTCTATCTTTGCGAGTATTCCGTTTTTAGAATAGATTTTTGCAACCATTTACATTTTTCTATTCTAAAATGCAAAATCGAAGTAATTATTGCTCCATCTGTCTGCCCAGGAAGCCCGCCGCAGACTGGGCAAGCTTCTGTTCCACTTCCCCCATTTTGCTCTTCCCGTCGTTTTCCAACAGGATCACGCTTCCGATGATGTCCCCTTCGCAGATGATCGGTGTGATCAGCTGCCAAGCATAGTCCACGGCAATGTCTTCCGCAATGTTGACATAATTGCGGTCTCCTTTTGCGGCGATCACAGTCTCCCGGTTATTGATCTTCTCCTCCAGTTGGCGGCTTACCGCCTTATTAAGCAGCTGCTTGCAGCCTCCGGAGACGGCGATGAACTGGTCTCTGTCCGCGATCAATGTGGGATGTCCGGACACCTGCGCCAGACTCTCCGCGTATTGTTTGGCAAATGTGGTCATCTCTCCGATGGGGGAATATTTTTTCAGGATCACCTGTCCCTCCCTGTCGGTAAAAATTTCCAGTGGGTCACTCTCTCTGATGTGTAACGTGCGGCGGATCTCCTTCGGGATCACGATACGTCCCAGGTCATCTATTCTTCTTACAATTCCGGTTGCTTTCATATAAAAAACCTCCTGCTTTCCAGCTTACTTCCCATAATTGTGTTGTGTGGGTAGTATGTGGAAATACAGGAGGAATTATGTATCTGCATTTGCTTAATATGGATCAATCTAATTATTGCTACTGCATCATCGAAACTTTTCATTGTAAAACAGCTAAAACAACAGTTCTCGGTCTTTCATTTTCCAACAGATATTGTTTATAATGGTTTTATATGCTGCAAATCCCTTGCCGCAAAATATTTTATGGGAGAGTTACATCTATGAATCAAAAAAATAATAACAGAAGTTCGTTTTCCGGGAAGATCGGATTCGTCCTGTCGGCTGCCGGTGCATCGGTAGGCTTGGGCAATATCTGGCGTTTCCCTTATCTGGCAGCCAAATACGGCGGCGGAATCTTTCTGCTGATCTATATTATTCTGGCGCTTACCTTCGGTTATACCATGATCGTGGCAGAGACATCACTGGGACGCATGACAGGTAAAAGTCCCGTGGGTGCCTTTCATACCTTCGGAAAAACCAAATGGCTGTCCTTCGGCGGATGGATCAATGCCATCATTCCAATCCTGATCGTACCCTATTATTCCGTCATCGGCGGATGGGTGATCAAGTATCTGGTAGAATATGCCAAGGGTCACGGACATGATCTGGCAGCAGACGGTTATTTTTCCACGTTTATTTCCAATGGTGTCTCTACTGAGCTGTGCTTTATCGTATTCACTCTGTGTACGCTGGGAATCATCTACGCCGGCGTGCGCAACGGTATCGAGCGGGTATCCCGCATTATGATGCCGATTCTGGTGGTTCTGTCCATCATTATTACGATCTATTCCGTTACCAGACCCGGGGCTTTAAGCGGTGTGAAGTATTTTCTGATCCCGAATCCCGCGAATTTCTCCTGGATGACGGTGGTAGCCGCCATGGGTCAGATGTTCTACTCTCTGTCCATTGCCATGGGTATTCTCATCACCTTCGGCTCTTATATGAAAAAAGATGTCTCCATTGAAGGTTCCACGAAAAATGTGGAGATCTTTGATACCGCCATCGCCATCATGGCAGGTCTGATGATCATTCCCGCCGTGTTCGCATTTTCCGGTGGAGATCCCGATACCTTACAGGCAGGTCCTTCCCTGATGTTCATCACGCTTCCCAAGGTCTTCGACAGCATGGGAATGGGCACCTTCGTAGGTATTATGTTCTTCGTACTGGTACTGTTTGCAGCCATGACCAGCTCCATTGCACTTACCGAAAGTGCTGTGTCTACTTTCGAGGACGAGCTTGGCTGGAGTCGTAAAAAATCTACCTTGATCATGGGTGTGATCATGCTGGCACTGGGAACGTTATCCTCACTGGGTTACGGACCGCTTGGTGCTGTGAAGATCATCGGCATGCAGTTCCTTGATTTCTTCGATTTCCTGACCAACTCCGTGATGATGCCCATTGCAGCCATCACCATCTGTCTGCTGGTATCCCGCGTCATCGGCTTGAAAGCCATCGAGGAAGAGGTTATGCACGGCGAAGCTACGTTCCGTCGTAAAAAGATCTTCAATTTCATGATTAAATATCTCTGCCCGGTATTTGCTGCGATTATTTTATTAAGTTCTGTAGCAAATGCATTTGGTTGGATCTCCATGTAAAATGCCAGGGTCATAAACAAAACCCCACGCTGTGCTCGCACAAGCGTGGGGTTCTTGTTTCATGACCCGCCTAGATATTCGCATAAAAGGGAAGCGTCAGCTTCGCGATATGCGAATACCGGGCAGGATTGTGAGAGTGCGTAGCACAGAACAATCCGTCGGGCATCTTACTATATCGGAATCACTCGTCCCGTCTCTGCATTCACTCTATGCGAAATCGAGATTACCGTTCTTCCTTCGGAAGCACGTTTCAGTGCCTGCAGCACCTCTTCCTCGGTCTGGGCATCCAGGTTTGCCGTGATCTCATCCAGCAAAAGGAGTTTCGGCTTCGCCACTGCGGCTCTGGCAATGGATAACAACTGCCACTGTCCCTGAGAGAAGATCTCCGGTGTGCAGGGAGTGTCATACCCTTTTTCCAGCTGCTCAATCGTGGTATCCAGACCTGCGATTCTGGCAGCTTCTCTCACATCTTCCTCTGTAAAACGGTCATCATACAAAGTGATCTGATCTTTTACCGTACCGGGAACTCTGTGGAAGGTCTGCTCCACATAACCGTACAGGCTTCGTTTCTCATTCTCCGCAATTCCGAAAGCATCTCTGCCCCGGATCAGCACTTTGCCTTCTCCCGGTTGATAGAGCCCTAGCAGCAGCTTGAAGATCGTACTTTTACCCGCACCGGTTCTTCCGGACAGGGTAACCTGTTCTCCGGGATATACTTGAAAACTTAAGTGGTTCAGAATCTTACGACTGTCATCCTCATAGCCGAAGGTCACATCCTGAAGTTCCACAAAAGGTGTTCCTTCTGCTGTGGCAGCGGATGTCTCCCCATTCTGTACTCTCTCCGGCAGTTCCTCCAAAGCATAGAATTCATTGATTCTGTGCACACCTGCAATCGCGGACTGGATGGTCTGAATCTCCATTCCCAGGCTCTCCACAGGAGTAAAGATCTGAGAGATATAATTGATCACCGCTACCGCCGTACCGGCAGACATGCCGAACAGCGTCAACACTTTTGCATTACCGGAAGCGGAGAACAGCATGACCACTGCCACCACGATGGCATTCAGGATCAGGATCACCGGGGAGTAGATCGCATCATAGAAATTCGTCTTTTCCACCGCCCGGTAGCTGTCCGCGATGCATTCGTCATAACGCTTCGCCATATAGCGCTCTTTTCCCAAATTATGAATCGTCCGGATATTATGCAGTGTCTCCGGTACATGACCGGAAGCCCTGCCGACCGCCTGTCTGTTCTGGATCTGGGCCTTCAACATATTTTTCTGCACAGTCCGGGTGAACCAGTACAGGAACGGGAGAATCACCAGCAGCACGATGGCAAGTCCTCTGTTTTTCAGCCAGATCACCACCAGGATACTTATGATCTTACAAGCATCCGCAAACATACTGATGATACCGGAGGTGAACAGATTCTCCACAGTATCCACATCTCCCACGAACCGGGAAACGATGGTGCCGGGCTCCTGCTTTGTCAGTTCTCCTGCCGTCAGGTTCGTATATTTATCCATCAGGCTGCTTCGCAGGGCATGGGTGATCTTCTGACCGAAGACCGTTAGAAGACCTTCTCTGACGCTTTCTGTCAGCCCGGTAAGTACCGTAAAGGCAAAATACAGTATTACCAGCACGACCGGAACGGTCGTACCTGTGGTGACCGTATCCACGATATTTCCAAGGATCCAGGGGGGCAGCAGTGCTGTCACAATGGCACCCACCACGGATAACAGGATTCCCAGTGACAACCACACATATCCTGTCACGGTACGGGCGATCACGCTGCGGACATTTCTTACATTTTTTTTATTTTGCTGCATGATTCAGACCTCCCTCCTGTGTACTGTGCGCATCTGCGCCATCTGCCTGTGCTTCATACAGTCTTGCATACTCCGGGAACTTTTCCAGGATCTGCTCATGGGTTCCCGCAGTCACCTTGCCGTCCTCCATCCACAGCACCTGATCCATCTCGGGGAACAGATACAGTCTGTGAGACAGGAGAATCACGATACTGTCTGCCGCCAGCTGCTTCAGATGACGGAAAACCTCTTCCTCCGTCTTACGATCCAGTGCGGAGAAAGGATCGTCCAGGATCAGGATCGGACGCTTATGACACAGAGTTCTCGCCAGTGCCAGCCGCTGTGCCTGACCGCCGGAGAGACGGAAGCCACCGTTTCCTACGATGGTGTCCATCCCCTCTTCCCTCTCTGCTACCTCACCGTCGAAGCAGACTGCCTTCAGATACTTTTCCGGATCGTCATCATCGCCCAGCAACACATTGTTGCGCACGCTGTCATTGAACAGCTCCGGATCATGTCCTAAATATCCCACCATGCCGCTGCGCTCCGGCTTGGTCATCTCGGACAATTCTTTGCCGTGGAAACGGATCCTTCCTTCGTAAGGGTATTCACACAGGAAGGTCTTGCCCAGGGTAGACTTACCGCACGCCACCGCACCGGTAACACCGATGATCTGTCCGGGGGAAGCTAACAGATTGAAGTTCTCATAGATCTTCCCTCCGCCGGGATAAGCAAAGCTTACATCCGATACTTCCAGGACACCGGAAGACTGCATCTTCACTTCGTCATCATAAGTTTCCTCTTTCATCAGAGGTTTGATTCGCTTCCAGGACACCTGTGCCTTATGTACCGCATTGAACAGCTTCGCAGCACTGGAGGACTTCACAGCAAGCTTGGTAAAGCAGGCTAAAAATGTAGTAAATGCAGCCACATCCCATGCTTTCCAGCCCAGTCCCAGCACATTTCTGCTGCCGAAATACAGAATAAACAGCACACCTGTCATAGAAAGGATCCGGTACAGCGGCGGAAATGCTGTGCTCCAGATGTTGGCGCGGACGGCGGATTTCTCATAGGCAGTCAGATTCTCTTCATATGCCTGCTGCCGCTCCTCCTCACAGCCATATACCCTATAAGTCACCGCATTGGTGGCACGGTCCAGCGTCGCAGCACTTAACGCCCCGGACTGTTCCTTGTACACAGCTCCGGTACGCTGTACGTTGCGCTTCATTTTCTCCGCCACGACGAAGGACAGAGGCGGGAACAGAATGCTGAGGATCGCCAGCCGCCAGTCATAGACTAACAGCATCACCGCATAGGCTGCCAGTGCCACACCGGTATCGAATACCTCCGTGGTGAACTTCCGCATGCCCTCGACGCAGTCATCCACATCCAGGATCGCCTTGGTCATCACATTACCGGCGCCCTCTTCCTCCAGCTCCGCCCGGCTCTTATGTACCAGGCTGTCATACAACGTCTCTTTCATGTCCTGATTGACATTGTTGGCAAATCTCCGCACATAGAATCGCTTGACATAACGGGCGATCTGCACGATGGCAATGGATATCACATAGGCGATTACCAACACCAGCATGTCTGTATATACCGCATTTTTGCCCAGAATATCCACCAGGCATCCCGTCATCCGACCCTCGAACCACGGTCCCGCCAACAGTCCGAGGTTATAGATCAGTCCGGAGATCGTTACCGCCAGCAGCACCCGCCACTGGGCTTTGAAATAATACAGAACCTGATCCTTTTTCGATGCATTAGATTTCTGCTTCATTATCTTTGGCTCCTTCTTCCACGCATTTTGCCACATGGACAAATCCTGCCCGCCGTTCCTGCTTGGAACGCCAGTACAACGTATCTAACGTCTTGCAGAAGGCTTCCTTCTCTTCCGCCGGAAGCTCTGCTAACAGCCATTCGTAAAATTTGCTCTCAATGGCAGCCTTGGAGTTCTTCAACTGCTCCGCTTTCTCCGTGGCATAGAGTAGCTGGCTGCGACCGTCCTCGGGGTTTGGTTTGCGATAGAGATATCCCTTATTCTCCAGGCTCGCCGCCCGTCTCGCCGCGGCACCTTTATCGATCTTCAGCTGTTCCCGCACCGCCGCCTGGGTGATGCCCGGGTTGTGCCGCACCAGATGAATAAAATCAAATTCCGCAGTTCCGATTCCGTCTTCCTTCATGGTCTGCACCGTGAATTTGCTTACTTCTCTTGCTATTTTTGTCATTTTTCGTTCTGTCGCATCCAAGGTTTGCACCTCCTGTTTATATGCAAATAATAAAAAAGATGTACCATCATCTAATTTGGATGATAGTACATCTTTTTTCTTCTGTCAATTAAATTTCTGTAAGCATTTACATAAATTTACGCCTTCAAAATCTCCGACAGATTCTTCTGAATTCCGGCTGCCACGTCCGGCTTATTCATGGAATAAACATGGACATGTTTTACTCCGTTCGCCAGCAGGTCGATGATCTGGTCAGTAGCATAAGCGATTCCAGCCTGTTTCATGGCTTCCGGATTATCTCCGAAACGGTCCACGATATTCTTAAAGCGCTCCGGTACATTACAGCCGGACAGTTTTACGGCATTTTTCACCTGTACACCGCGGGTGATGGGCATGATGCCGGGAACTATGGGCACAGTAATACCCGCTTCTCTCACACGGTACATGAAGTTGAAGAAGATATTGTTGTCGAAGAACATCTGGGTCGTCAGGTATTCACAGCCGGCTTCCACCTTCGCCTTCAGTCCCTGAATGTCCGCATTTTTATTAACAGAATCGGGATGCACCTCCGGGTAGCAGGCACCGCCCACGCAGAAATCACCGTTTTCCTTAATAAAACGCACCAGATCCGAGGCGTGGGAAAAAGCGGGGAACACCTCCCCCTCATAATCCTTCGGCAGATCACCGCGCAGTGCCAGAATGTTCTCGATACCTGCTGCCTTCATCTCCGCCAGTGCAGCGCTGATGCTGTCGCGGTCAGCGCAGACGCAGGTCAGATGTGCCACGGTAGGAACATCGTATTTTTTCTGGATCTCCTGTGCCAAAGCGATGGTAAGCCCCTTAGTGCTGCCGCCGGCACCGTAAGTAACACTCATGTAAACCGGTCCAAGAGAAGCAATTCCCAAGGCTGCCTTCTCCACATTTTCAAAATCCGTGCTCTTCTTCGGTGGAAACACCTCAAAAGAAATCGTTGCGTCCTTGCTGTGTAAAATGTCTCTGATTTTCATATGATCACCTTATTTTCCTTTTATAATCGCCCTTATGCATTCTGTAAAAAAATGCAACAAAAAAGCATCTGTTTATTTGATATTGATATCATTATAAACGTAAAGATGCTTTTCTGTAAATCCTTTTATAATAGTGCCCTGCTTCAGAAATATCCACGCTCGGTAATGTTCTCTGCCTTCCGGGCAGCATAGCCCTGACATAAAAAGCCCTTGACAACACGTCCGTCCTCCAGCGTTATATCTCCCAGCACCAACGGTTCCTTTACTTTGTCGAGGAATCTTCCGAAGCTTTCCACAGGTAATGCATACAGATCTACCAGGATGTGATTTCCCTTTCCGGCGGTCTTCATCAGTCCCGGTTTCACCGGTTCGGTCGGCAGACGGTACAGTTCATACTCATCACTGGTTCTCGTACTTTCCACATAGGCTGCTCCCAGTTCCTCCAGCTGCCAGGATAAGACGCCGCCCTTTTTGTGCAGTCCGCATACTGCAATCAATTCCGTTTCCTTCCGGAGAAATTCTTCTGCGAACCCTCGGACTAGATCCTCATGGTCAAATCTGCCAAATACAGTGATTCCCATCGGTCTGTTCCGGTCACTGCTGTTCTCCGGAATTGCAATTGCTGCCATATCCAGCAGATTGCAGTGGTTGGTGTAAAGACCCATTTTGCTGTTGGTCAGAATCGGCTCCTGCCTTACCTCTTCTCTGGTAAAAGAGCCTCCCGCTGTTGGCATAATCATGACCGCATCCTTAAAAATACGATATACCTTGTGCTTATAAGCCTGAAGCTCATGCAGATTGCCAAATAGTTTGGCTGCTGTCTGTTCCTCCCTGGCGCCGGAACGCAGAATCGTCTCCGTGACAGGAAAAGTACTTCCCGGATGTGTCTCTACAAAGCCCTTAAGATCCTCCCAGCGCTCCGCCACATAGGCTCCTTCGTACAGAATAAGCGCCGCATCCATGAACATTTTGTAATCGATATATTCCACCGGGATTCCCATGGTGCGGATACGTGCTATGGCAACATCCCATTTTTTTTCATATTCGTCAGACCATTTCCCGAAAAATTCCGGTTGCTTCACCGGCAGGTATACCTTAGAAGGCAGTCTGGATGCCTTGTTCTCCAATTCTCTTGACCATGGACATTCTTCGTCATATCCTCTTGCAACACCGTCTACGAGTTCCGCATCAGCAAGGTTTCCTGCAAATACAGTAACGCAATCCAGTGACGCGCAAGCCGGTACTACGCCCCTTGTAGACCAGGATCCCACAGGAGGCTTGTAGCCAATCAGATTATTTAACATAGCCGGTACTCTTCCCGAACCGGCTGTATCTGTTCCCAGAGCAAATGCCGTAATTCCCAGAGCCACACTCACCGCAGAGCCGGAAGAAGAACCACCGGAGATCATCTCCGGATCCAGTGCGTTATGGCATTCACCATAAGGGCTTCTGGTGCCTACCAGCCCCGTAGCAAACTGATCCAGGTTAGTCTTCCCCATGGGAATGGCTCCTGCATCTATCAGACACTTTACTACCGTCGCACTCTCCTTAGGAACATAGGCATAATCCGGACATCCGGCGGTGGTGGGAACTCCCGCCAGATCTATATTATCTTTTATGGCAAAAGGAATACCCCAGAGCGGAAGGTTTTTGTCCTTTTTCTTCAGCTGCTCTAAATAAGGTGAAACGAACTTGGCAGAAGGCGGAACAATCCACATATTGTAAGCCTCATAGCCTTCATTCCTTGCGATCAGAGCCTCTACCAGCTCCTCCGGAGTCCATCCCTCCTCACGGTATGCCTTTTGTATCCATGTTATGGATAATCTCTCAGGAATCGTACGCATCTGACTCTCCTCCTCTGGCTTAATCCCAGATCAGCAATCTGACCGGGGTAGGGTGGTATGCATTACAGGGATTATTTAACTGTGGGCAGTTACTGATCAGTATACATACATCATCCAGTGCTTTCATCTCCACGTATTTTCCGGGGGCAGACACACCATCGTCGAACTTATAGCCACCTTCCTTTGTCAGGGGAACATTCATGAAGAAGTTAATATTGGGAGCCAAATCTCTCTTTTTGATGTCCTCTGTGCTGTCTGCCAGCTGCAGCATAAAGCTGTCACGGCAGTTGTGCATATATCTCTTTTCTCTCGCATATCTTACGGTGTTAGACTGAGAAGAGCAGGCACCACCCAGAGTATCATGCCGTCCGGTCTTATCTGCAACGATTTCCAGAAGCGGCTTACCGGATTCGGCACGCAGAATCGTTCCAGTCGTCAGATAGATATTCTGCTGTGCTACGATGGTTGCAATGGCACCATAATGATCCTCCGGATTATGAAGGTCATAAAAGGTGGTATCCACAGCCTGGTTACCTTCAAGATCCAAGATACGGAAGGTCTGCCCCTTTTTCAGTTCATGCATCCAGCCAAGTCCGGCTGTCAGTACCTCATCATAGATTGCATCCTCAATTTTCAGTTCACTGTCCTTATCGATAAATCCGTACATATCCTTCTGCCTCCTGTCTCTTAGATTCCTAATAAGTTATTATAATCCCAGGTGTTTTCAAATGCCCGGTAGTTCTCTGTTCTGCTCTGCACGCAGGGATCCAGCAGATCTACGGCAGGTGCATCATACACTTCCATCGTCACCGGTACCGAAGGATATTCTGTGGAAGGATCCAATGGATTGGGTGTGTTGGATGCGATAAAAATAATATCCATCTCTGTTCTGAGTGTTACTGTGTCGCCGTATTTGCAATGATCGGTATCATAATGCATGCTTCCATCATCCTCCACATACACCTTGGAAAACAGATTAACACAGGGTACCAGATCTCTCTTGGACATATTGTTTCTCACAAGCTCTACCTTAAAATTCTCTTCACCGCAACGGTAGAAATCATTTCCCTCATTCTGGTAAGATGTTTTGCCATATTTTTCATCCGTGAGCATTCTGGTAGTATGTCCCGAAATCGTATCGTTCCAACCGGTAGAGTCCTGTACGATGGATGCCAGTACACGACCGTTGTCGCTCATAAGTACGTTGCCTGCGGTCAGATGATAGGTATACTGCGCCTTGGTAGAATCCGGCATATTATAACGCTCCGAAGTATCTCTCATATTGTAGAGAAGAATCGAAACATTCGCATTATCTCCCAATGCTTTGAAGTGAATGTACTTGCCTTTACCGATACATCCTGACCACTTTTCACCCGGTCTGAACTCCTTTGTAAAAATCTTCTGCATAACATATTCCACCTTTCTTATCATTTATTTTGCCTGATGATTGCCGAATTTCTCTTCCAGATACTCAGACAACTTTGTATTTTCACTGTAGTCCACAGGACATTCTATGATACTAGGTACAGTCTGTCGAAAAGCATCTTCCAGAATCGGCAGAAGATCCGATGCCTTTTCCACGCGATATCCCTTGGCATGCATGCTTTCCGCATATTTGACGAAATCAGGATTTCCAAAATCCACAAAGCAATTATGTCCGAAATGATCCATCTGTTTCCATTTGATCAATCCATAGCTTGCATCCGTGAAGATCAGTGTCACGATGGGAGTTCCTTCACGCAATGCTGTTTCATATTCCTGGCTGTTCATCATGAATCCACCGTCGCCGGAGATGGCCAGTACTTTTTTGTCCGGATGGATCAGCTTGGCAGCTACCGCTCCCGGAGTCGCGATACCCATGGTTGCAAAACCGTTGGAAATAATACAGGTATTAGGTTTGTAACAGTTATACTCTCTGGCAATCCACATCTTATGAGCGCCCACATCAGATATCACGATATCATCTTCACCCATGAATTTGCGGACATCGTACAGTATTTTCTGTGGTTTCATGGGGAAGGACTCATCCTCGGCATAGCTTTCGTATTCCTTTACCATCTCCTGCTTCAGTGCCAGAATCTCTTCCGGTTCCGGCTTCGCATCGCTCCGATAGCGGATCTGCTGCAGCGAATAGGAAATGTCTCCTACCACTTCCACCTCCGGCTGATACAGCATATTGATGTGTGCCGGTCTCTGATCGATATGTATGATCTTGTGCTTCCCGTCCTTGTTCCACTTATTCGGTGCAAATTCTACAATGTCATAACCCACAGCAATGATCAGGTCTGCCTTGTCGAGTATTGCATTCTGATAATCCCTCTGTGGAATACCGATAGTCCACATGGAATAACGATTATTATAGGGGATAATTCCCTTTGCCATCATGGTATTCACTACCGGTATATGCAGATCATCCGCAAAACTGGTCAGTGCCTCGCTTGCCTTGTTCCTCACAGCACTGTGTCCTGCCAGGATCACCGGGTGCTTTGCCTTGAAAATCATGGCTGCTGCCTGATCGATACTGGTAAATGATGCATTTTCTTTATTCTGCATCGGTTTTTTCAATGGAAGGCAGGCCAGACCCGGTGTTACTTTTCTCTTGGCCACGTCCGTAGGAAGATCCACGTGACAGGCTCCGGGTTTCTCGCTCTCTGCATATTTAAAAGCAATCCGCATGATCTCATTAACGGAATCCGGATTGACGATCTGCTTGCTTCTCTTAGTGATGGGAGCAAACAGTTCTACCAGGTTCAGATACTGATGGGATGTCAGATGCATTCTTTCCGTGCCTACCTGTCCTGTGATCGCGATGAGAGGCGCACCGTCAGAATTCGCATCTGCTGTACCTGTGATCAGGTTCGTAGCTCCCGGTCCCAGAGTGGAAAAGCAGACACCCGCCTTTCCGGTCAGTCTTCCATACATATCCGCCATGAATGCAGCACCCTGTTCGTGACGGACAACGATCACTCGGATATTTGATTTTTCCAGTGCATTCATCATATCCAGATTCTCTTCTCCCGGAATTCCGAATACATACTTCACGCCCTCGTTCTCCAGACATTTGACCAGTACTTCCGCTGCATTCATGGATACCCTTGTAGGTTCCTCTGTTTTGCTCATTGTATTCTCCATGGTTGCTTACGCTCCGTTTCTGATGTATTTCCCAATCAATTTATTGCTCGTCTATTCCCTGAAATCTGACATTCGGATACTTGATTCTGATGTATTCTTTGATTACACGGATACAATTATCATGACCAACCTTTTCACTGTTTAATGTCAGATCATAATTGACGGGGTTAGTCCAGTAATTACCTTTCGTGTAATATTCGTAATAAGCTGCTCTGTATTTATCTGTCTTAGAGATCAACTCATCTGCCTCAGAAGGACCGATATTCATCTTCCGCATAATTCTCTCCCGGCAATACGGTCTGGGAGCCTCAATGTAGACACTGATTACGTTTTTACGGTTTCTGAGAACATGATCGGCACATTTTCCTACAATAACACATGACTCCGTGTCAGCCAGTTCTTCTATTACCTTGGCCTGGAAATCGAACAGGTCCCAGTTCTGGATAAAATCTTTTTCCTCAGGTCGTGGAGCAAGTGATGCCGGTATCTTTTTCAGCAGTGCTGATATCTTACCGCCCGGCAGCTTTTCATCCTCCTTCACGAATTTTGACTCATCATATCCGGATAACTGTGATGCCAGTGTCAGAATTCTGTTTTCATAACAGTTAATCCCCAGTTCCTTCGCAAGCTCGGATGCTATTTCCTTACCGCCTGTACCAAATCCACGTGCAATCGTAATCACCAAATTCTCCATGAATTTCTCCCTCCATTCTCTATTGCATTTCTGAAAATACCGGCTCCGGTATTTCCTGTCCCTTGATAAACCGTTTCCTTATGTTCCGGTCATCAGCACAATACAAAAGCTTATCCATCCGGTCTTCCAGTGAATAGTCATTATACCTAAGCACCTCAGTGTCATCCACCACCAGTGCATCAAAATCATATCCTGGTTCAAAGCTGCCCACTTTTCCGAAAAAGCTTCCTCCGCCCTTCGTGGCTGCATAGAAAGCTTCGTAGGCCATTACCGGACGATCTGCCTCGTGACGGATCCTTTTCACAGCTCCCTGCTGCACCGCTGCTTTCATATTTTCAAACATACTTAAGGAGCTGCCTCCGGAGATATCACTTCCCAGTCCCACTCTCACGCCTTCGTCCATATATTTTGCAAAAGGCATGATGCCGCTGAGCAGGTTATAATTGGAATTGGGACAATGAGCTACCAGAATATTCCTCTCCTTGATCTTTTCAAGTTCTTCCGCTTCCAGATAGATGCAGTGTGCCATCATCGTCGGCTGATCACCGAACATTCCCGCCTTGTCATAGGTATCCGCGAAGGTCCGGCAATCAGGATATCGTTTTATGGCACGCTGTACTTCTGTCATGTTCTCGCCAAGATGTGCCTGCATGGGCAGATCATATTTTCTGGCCTGTTCTCCCATAGCGGTCATCAGCTCTCTGGTACAGATCACGCTTAAAGAGGCAGTCAGAATCGGTTTTACCAGTTCCGATCTTCCTAACGTCCTACGGATAAACTCCTCCGACAAAGCAATGGCTTCTTCCGTCGTGCTCCATACTCTTCCGGAAGTACTCTGATCCATACACACATGTCCCACATAGGAACGCAGTCCGGCTTTCTGTACAAGGTCAAACAGAAGCAATGATGCATCCAAGTGCTGCGTGGCCATCATAATGGAATGCAGAATCCCGTATTTCCACAAGGCATGTACCAGTCCGGAATATACCTTTTTCGCATAGACTTGATCTTCCATCCGGCATTCCTGCGGAATGGTATAATCGTTGCACCATACCATCATTTCTTTATTATAGGAAATTCCCATCTGGGGATACTGGGCAGGATGAAAATGACAGTCCGTAAATCCCGGAATGATCAGACAGTCTCCGTAATCCTCTACCGGCTCACCCTTTCGAGCCTCCGGAAGTTCCCGGTATACCCCCTCGATCACACCGTTATCGTCTACCACTACATAGCCATGGGGTACCGTGGTATAGCCGTCCGGTCTCTCCGTGTATACGATATTTCCCTTTACTATCACGTTACCAGCCCCTTTCTGTCTTATTTCTTCTGCAACAGATTATTCCAGACCTTCCAGTTCTTCCATGGAGATCGTGCAGCCCGGCTGCAGATATTCCAGTTCCTCAAATACTGCCTGACTCTGCTGTTCCGGTGTATGAGTGTTACATCCCTCTTTGATTACATGAATCTGATAACCATATTCAATGGCCTCCAGAGAAGTATAATGTACACAGATATCCGTCATACCACCCACGATGAACAGATGCTTTGTGCCGCAGCAGCGAAGCAGAAGCTCCAGATCCGTAGCAAAAAAAGAGCTGTATCTTCTCTTAGGGATTTTGTAATCTCCGGGCTGTCCGTTGGGGGCTGTTCCCTCGAAGTATTCTGTCTCCGTTTCCAGGCAATGAACATTTTCGCTTCCGTCCAATTCCCTGCCAAAATCGATGAGATCCGGTCTGTGAACCTCAATGACATGAACAATGGGTACATTTTTCAGGCTTCTGAAATAATCTGTAATTTTAATCAGCGTATTATGGTAGTCGCTTTCCTGGGAAGAGCCTTCCGCATACAGCTTCTTCTTGGTGGAATTGGTCTGTACATCTACCAGAATCAATGCACTGTTCTCGGGAACCTGGTATGCTCCCTTCCGGATCTCCTTTTCCGCAACAGGCTGATATTCCGTCACCGGAGCCTCAGGAACCTCCGTATATTCCTCACCGGCAAGTACAATATCGGTCGTAAGGATCGATTTATGCTGCAAATACCACATGTTCCACAGAGCGCAGTCATGAGCCTGCTTCGTGGTACCGCACACGGCATCCGTGACCACATGAAAATGATAATTGCTCTGATGAGCGTCCACAGCCGTACTGCGGATATCTACATCCGTATAGGCTCCGCACAGGTAGACCGTATCCAGTCCGGCATCCTTCAATATGATATCCAGATCCGTCTTGAAAAAAGCTGAAACCTTTCTCTTCTTTACTTCCACATCTGCGCAATCTGACGCCAGACTGCTGTTCTCCCGGTCCGCTGTTATCACGCGAATCACCGGCACCTTCTGTTCTCTGAAAGAAGCAATCAGCTTACTTATGTTTTTGCCTGCCTCCGGAGTGATTGCTCCTTCGGAAGCCTCGATTACCAATAAAGCACTGTTTTTGTCTATCATGATCTTTTCCACCTTTCCATTATTTTACTTTGTTCTCTTTGTCAGCTCCCACTTACCGAAAGCTGCTGTCAGAATTCCTATCATGATCACTACAAAATAAGATACGAAATTAGCCTTCAGTCCGGCTGCCTGATTCGGGATCTGATTAATGATACAGCCCCCTATAGCAGCTCCCGAAGAGCTTGCCAGTGATCCCAGGAATCCATAAAATGCATATCCGGTTCCAATGTCTTTCGGATCCAGTATCTCCTGAACATAAGAATTAGTAATCACTCCCTGTCCGCTGATTCCGATGCCGAAGCACATCTCCGCCACAAGAATCAGAACGAAAGCTGTTCCGGAAGTGAACAGACTCATCAGAAGCATTCCGGCTCCATATATCACAAAAAATCCTACACCGAGTTTTTTATAAGCTCCCGTCTTACCTAAAATAATACCTGCTGTCAGGGATGTAATAATCTGTGCCAGCTGTCTGGGTACTACCAGAGTTCCGCTGATAGTAGCGGATACTCCCAGGACATCCTGATAATAGATCGTTACAAAATTCATGACCGCGAAGGAATACCATGCCAGGAATGTGAGCAGCAGACACATGAGATAACTTTTATTTCCGAAAAGTTCATACGGAATGATCGGTACATCCGTATGTCTCTCCACGAAAAATAAAATCACTCCTGCTACAATACTTACCACAAGACATCCGATAATCACAGGAGATGTCCATGCAAACACATTTCCTCCCGCAGCCAGTGCAAATAGCAGTGCGATTACACAAAACAGTAATGCTATGGTTCCTGCAAAGTCAAAGTGAAGTCTGACACCCTTTTCCCATTTTTTATCTTCCAAAGAACAAAAGGATAATACAAACGCCAGAATTGCGATTGGCAGGATCACCAGATAGACCACACGCCAGGTCATGGCATCCAGAATAAATCCTCCGAATACCGGGCCTGCCAGCTGTGCCGCCGCACTTGCCACCAACAGATAACTGTTGATTCTGGGACGTTCAGAGTCCTCATAATTCTCTGCAATGATAGCTCCTGATACTGAAGTCATGAGACCGTAAGAAATGCCGATCAACACGATGCCGCCGATAAAGACATATGCATTGGCAGCGAGTCCGCAGATCAGTGCTGCAATACCGTATCCTGCGATACCGCTTAAGGAGATCTTTTTTCTTCCGATAATATCGGACAGCTTTCCTGCTACGGGATTGACTGCAGCCATCATCATGGAAGTGATCATTACCGTAATACTGTAATATTGAATTCCGTCCAACTCTGTCAAAAGTGTTTTTAAGATGACAGACCGCGCTGAGGTCAGCATCATTCCCATAAAAGCACACAAGCAAAGCATAATGACAATCAATGTTTTCTGTACTTCCCTGTTTTTCATTGTCTACCTCACTTCAATACTTAAGCCATTTTTCTCGGATGTGCCCCATCCGGAATCGGTGACTGGAAATTACCACCGGTTCTCTCTAAAAACTCTTTTTGTGCTGCCTGGATCACCTCTGGAGTTTCCAGACAGTGTACTGCACAGGTTGCCAGAACATCCGCAGCATAGCTCAATCCCTTTTTGGCGATGGAACTCTTGCCCTGTGTCACCACCTGCCAGGTATGTACCGGTGTCCCGTTGACCCAGGTGGAAGTTCCGATCTGTGCTGTGGGACATACATGACTGACATCTCCCACATCCGTGGAATTTGCGGAAGCGGCTTCTCTGTGCACATAGGGCATCCGCAGATTTAGCATCGGTCCGTCACATTTTTTCAGGAAATCTTCTTTTTCCTGAAAAGACATCTGTTCTGTGAACTCTTCCGCATAATCGTCCGGCTGGTCAATCGTACTGCGAAGCTTTGCGGCATATTGCAGTTCTTCCTCCGTATACTGTGGTACCGGAAGCTCCTGCATGGTTTTATAAAGCTCCTGTTCCAGTACGGTATTAGGTACCACATCAGAACATGCTTTCATGAAATCTATCTCGACTTTGGTGCCGGTCATCAGTGCCGCTCCTCTGGCAATATTATTCATTCTGTCGTAAATATCCTGTACCTGATATAACTTTGGTGCCCGGATCAGATATACTACCTCCGCATAGGCCTGTACCACACCGGGCATCACTCCGCCCGCATTTGTTATGGCATAATGAATTCTTGCTTCCGGAATGATATGTTCTCTCAGGTAATTGGCGCCCACATCTGTAAGTTCTACCGCATCCAGCGCGCTTCTTCCCAAATGGGGACATGCCGCTGCGTGGGCGCTGACCCCGTGAAAATGATATTTTACCTGAATGTTTGCCAGGCTGCTGCCGGAAGATACGCAATTGGCAGTTCCCGGATGCCAGGTCAGAGCCAGATCCAGTCCGTCAAACACATGATCCTTTGCCATAAATGCTTTGCCGGAGCCGCCTTCCTCACCCGGACATCCGAAATAGATCACAGTTCCTTCGGAATGTGTCTGCTCCAGATATTCTTTGTAGGCAATAGCCGCAGCCAGAGATGCCGTTCCCAGCAGATTATGTCCACAGCCATGTCCGCAGCCGCCTTCCGTAATGCTCTTTTTTTCGCAGATCCCTGCTTCCTGGGACAATCCGCTCAATGCATCAAACTCTCCCAGAAATCCGATCACAGGTTTTCCGCTACCAAAAGTCCCCCGAAAAGCCGTGGGAATCCCGGCCAGCCCGGTCTCCACCGCGAATCCGTTCTTTTTTAATAACTCGCAGAGCACCTTCGCTGATTCCGTCTCAGTAAAAGCCAATTCCGCAGCTTCCCAGACAGCATCGCTGACCCGATAGATCTCACTTTCATGCTCTGCTATGCTTTTTTCAATGATCTCTCTGTCCATATCAGCCAATCTCCTTGATTCTGTCACATGCCACCTTATGTCCGCCACCAATATCCGTAAGCTTCGGCACACATTCTGTACAGCTCTCTGTCGCATATGGGCATCTGGTATGGAATCTGCATCCCTTAGGCGGATGGGAAGGACTGGGAATATCTCCTGTCAGAATGATCCGGTTCCGTTTTCTGTCCACATCCGGAATGGGAATGGAGGACAGCAATGCTTTCGTATACGGATGCAGCGGGTTGGCAAAAAGTTCTTTTCGGTCCGCATATTCCACGATCTGACCCAGATACATGACGGCGATCTCATCACAGAGGAAATTGATAACGCTCATATCGTGGGAGATAAACAGATAGGAGAGATTCTTTTTCTGCTGGATCTCCTTCATCAGGTTCAGCACCTGGCTTCTGACGGATACATCCAGTGCCGATACCGGCTCATCACACACGATGAATTCCGGAGAACTTACCATGGCTCTGGCAATTACCACTCTTTGTCTCTGACCACCGGAAAGCTCATGGGGGAATTTGAAGAAGTTTTCCTTGCTGATCCCCACGTAGGAGAGCATTTCCGCCACTTTTTCGTTCTTCTCGCTCTCCGGCATCTTCGTGTTGTCCAGTGCCGATTTTACGGAATCAAAATTGATCTTTCTCGGATTCAGGGAATTGAAGGGATCCTGGAAGATCATCTGCATGGAAGTCCGCAGTTCTCTCATCTGGCGGTTGTCATAATTGGTAATGTCCTGTCCTTTGAACTTCACGCATCCCTCGGTAATGGGGTAGAGCTTTAAGATCGTACGTCCCAGCGTGGATTTACCACAGCCAGATTCGCCTACCAGACCAACCGTCACTCCCGGCATCACCTGAAAGCTGACATCGTCCACAGCATGCAGGATCTCCTGTTCCCTGGAAAGAAAACCTTTCTTTTTATAGAAATACTTTTTTAAATGTTCGACCTCGATCAGTGGTTGTTTTTCCATGGTATTCCTCCTGTCTGCTTCCCTTATTGTTCGGAACTTTTCCGGGCTCCGGCAAATTTATGACAGCGTACTTTGTGTCCGTCTACATCGATCAGTCCGGGATCCTGCTCCTTACAGATCTCCATGCATTCCGGACATCTGGTGCAGAATCTGCAGCCCTTAGGCATATTGGTAAGTCCCGGAACCGTTCCTTCGATCATATCCAGCGTCTCCTGCTCCTTATCCAGACGTGGAATGGAATTGAGTAACCCCTTTGTATAGGGATGCAGCGGATGATGGAACACATTTGCCGTAGTATCGTATTCCACGACTTTTCCGGCATACATGACCATCACATAATCCGAAACCTCCGCCACAACACCCATGTCATGGGTGATCATCATTACGGCGGTATTCAGTTCCTTTTTCAGATCATTGATGATCTGCAGGATCTGCGCCTGGATCGTTACATCCAGTGCCGTGGTGGGTTCATCCGCGATCAGCAGTTCCGGATCACAGGACAATGCCATGGCGATCATAACTCTCTGTCTCATACCTCCGGACAGCTGGTGCGGATATTCATCCACACGCAGCTCCGGGGAAGAGATGCCTACTTTTGCCAGCATATTGATGGCGATCTGACGGGCCTCGCTCTTGGAGATCTTGCGGTGGGACCGGATCAGTTCGATCATCTGATCGCCGATCCGGTACACCGGATTCAGGGAAGACATGGGCTCCTGGAATATCATGGAGATCCTGTTTCCTCTGATCTGCCGCATTTCCTTGTTGCTCAGTCCCGTCAGTTCCTTGCCGCAGAGCCTGATGGATCCGCTTTCAATGTATCCTAAGCTCTTTGGCATCAGCTGAAGTATGGAGGTCGCCGTAACACTTTTACCACAGCCCGATTCGCCTACCACGCACAGGGTACTTCCCGCATCGATCCGAAAACTCACATCATCTATGGCGGTGATCTTCTCTTTTTTTCCTTTGTTAAATACAAACTTAAGGTTTTCTACCTGTAATACCGGTTCAGCCATATCTCTCCATCCTTTCAGCATCTGTATATCTTTATATCCTTCTTCGTATTTCCTTTTATTCTGTGACTGTCCATGTCCATACTGCATCGTTGAACATCTGAGAATCAAAAGGAACAAAGTTCGTCAGTCTCTCACTGGACAGTGCAAAGTTGTACTGGTAGAAGAGAGGGATCAGAGGAGACTGCTCAAAGCAGTATTCCTGGAAATCATTTACCAGTTCTTTTAACTGTGCATCATCGCTGCAGGCCTTGATTTCATTCATCTTGTCATTGAAAGTCGTATCTGTCAGGGAGCTGTAGTTTGCTGCGGTCGCATCATAGTACCACTCAGCGGTCAGCACGTAATCCGTCATGGTATCTGCCATGATCATCATATCGTAAGAACCATCCTGAATGCCTGCAAACATAGTAGGTGCATCCACGGTCTCAATCTCAAGATTGATACCGACTGCTTCCAGATCCTGCTTGATCATATTGGCAAGCTGTACCCTGTAGCCACTGGGAACTGCGATCTTATAGGTTGTTCCGTCATAGCCAGCTTCGTCTAGAAGGGCTTTTGCCTTTTCAGTATCCTGACCGCCGTCAAGATTCGGATCCAGATACTCGCTGTCGGGAAGAATGTAGGAATCTGCAGCCACAGCATATCCCTGCATGACACTGCTGACCATAGCTTCCTTATTGATCGCATACTGCATTGCCTCACGGATCCGGTTGTCCGTAACGGTAGAAGTGTTGATAATCAGCATATTCAGCTTATTGGCATCCTCGGAGACATCCACGGTAAGTCCCTCATCGGTAGCTGCCAGGAAGTTATCCACAGACAGGAACGGGAATGCGTAATCCAATTCACCGCTCATTACGGAAGTAACCACATTGGATGCGGATACCACGCTCATTACCAACGTACCGAACTTCGGTTTCTCCAGATAATAGTCCTCGTTGGCTGCCAGGGTGATCTGACTGTCTACGATCTCACTGACATATTTGCAAGGACCAGAGCCTACGGGAGCCAGGAAATAGTCATTGTTCAGGACTTCCGCATCGGGAATCTCTCCCAGAATATGTTCCGGCAATACCATGAACTGCTTCATATTGTTTACTACCAGATCCGTCAGATCATCCTCTGAATGCTGGTCTTTCATGGTAATTGTCAGGGTATAATCATCATCTGCCGTGAAAGCCACTGAATCTTCCGCAGTCTCGACACCGTTCTCATCGGTTCCGTCAAAAATATTCATGTTGCTTCTGCTGGTAAAATCCACATCCGGATCAGTCAGAAGCTGTGCGGTGTATACCCAGTCTGCTGCGGTAACGGGCTCTCCGTCATGCCATTTGGCATTTTCATTCAGATGAATGGTAAGCGTCTTGCCATCGAACTCCCAGCTCTCTGCATTTCTGGGACTGATGCTCTTACCTCCTGCATTAATATAGAAAAGTTTGTCATAGATCTTGTCCTGTACCAGTCCTGCGTACACTCCACCGGCATTGGTAGAATAAGGATTCAGGGTAGACCAGGGAGAGGTCAGACCATAGGTTATCGTGATATTGCTGTAATCTCCGTCACCGGCATCTGTTGCCTGCGCCGATTCTGCAACCGTCTGGGCTGCCGGTTCACTGCCTGTGGAACCGGAAGATGAGCTTCCGCATCCTGCCAGTGCTGCGATCATCGTCAAAGATAATCCCAAAGCTGTTACTTTCGCATGTAATTTCTTCATATTTTCTCCTCCTTTGACTGGTGTCTGCCCCGGTTTTGTAGCCGTCACAGGGAAGACTGCCTGCGTACTCTATAGAAACGGTTCTAAGGTCTTACCCTGACCGCTGCTATCTTATCTTATTTTTTAATTTCTCTTGGGATCCATGACATCCCGGATGCCTTCTCCCAGGAAGTTGATGCTCACCACCGTGATGACGATACATAATCCGGCGGGAACCCATACCCACCATCTTCTCTTTAATACCATCAGGTTCTGGGCTGCATTGATGATATTTCCCCAGGAAGCCTGCGGCTGCTGGATACCACAACCCAGGAAGCTTAAGGAGCTTTCCGTCTTGATGGCGTTGACCACATTGAATGCAATGCTGGCCCATACGGGAGTCATGGCATTGGGAAGAACTTCCCGGAACATGATCTTCCAGGAGCTGCTGCCCAGTGCTTTCTCCGCCTCGATGAATTCCTTGCTTCGGATCGTAAGCACATTTCCGTAGATCAGCTTTGCAATACCGACCCACTCCAGAATACCGATGACTACGATGATCGTACCGATACTGGAGCCGAAGACGGATACCAGCACCAGACACAGGATCGTCGTCGGGAAAGACATGAAGATATCGGCGCACCGCATAACGATGGTCTCAAAGATTCCCCGGAAGTATCCTGCCAGCAGTCCCAGCGGAATTCCGATGGCCACGCTGATCAGTGTGGAGCAGATACCCACCATCAGGGATACTCTTCCTCCTGCCAGGATCCTGGCAAGAATATCTCTTCCCGTGTCATCCGTTCCCAGTATGTACTGGGCATTCGGCGCCATATTGAAAGCTGCATAATCACTGAAATTGGGATCTACCTTATAGATCAGCGGACCGAATGCCACGACCAGGATCTCCAGCAGGAGTATCACCAGTCCTGCTACTGCTCTTTTATTTTTGAAAAACTTCTTTATATAAGTGCCCTTCGGCTTTTTCACTTCTACCATGTCAACTGACCTCCTGTACTTTTCTTTACGTCTGCTGTCGGATACTGTTCCGTAAGTTTTCCTACGAGAAACTGATCCGGGGATCCAGTGCCGCATAGATCAGATCAGAGACCAGATTGGCTATCAGTACCGTGATAGCTACCAGAACTGTGATTCCCATGACCACCGGATAATCTCTGTTGGTAATGGAGGTCACCATCAGGGAACCGATTCCCGGCCAGCTGAAGATCTGCTCCGTGACTACCGCACCGCCGATCAGGTAAGGTACGGATAAGGTTACCTGTGTAATGATCGGAGCCAGGGTATTCCGGAAAGCATGTTTCACAATGACGCTGGTCTCGGAGATTCCCTTGGATCTTGCGGTCTTTACATATTCTTCATTCAGGACATCCATCATACCGTTTCGGGTCTGTTTGATGAATCCTCCCACCAGCTGGATGGCTACCATCAGTGCCGGCAGCACCAGATGCTTCAGCAGATCTCCGATTCCCTGATCGCCGCTGGCGGTGTACATTCCCTGTGTTGGGAACCAGCCGCATTTTACAGCGAAGATATAAATAACCGTCAGGCTTAAGAAGAAGCTCGGGATCGCGGTTCCGATGTAGGATATCACCGATGCAATGTTATCCGATACTCCGTAGGGTTTGTTGCCCGCGAAGATTCCGAGAGGAATACCTACCAGAACTGCGATCAGCAGACCGGAGCAGGTCAGGATCAGTGACGGACCGATTCTCTGTCCGATCATGTAGGATACAGACTGGTTCGTACTGTAGGAAGTTCCCCAGTCCCCCTGGAAAAAGTCCTTCAGCCACAAAGCGTATCTTACGATGATGGGCTTATCCAGTCCCAATGACGCTTTCAGTTCCTCCAGCTCTACCTTGGTCAGCTTTGACGAGGAGGCTATGGTATCCAGCGCACTTCCGGGTGCAATGGACAACAACAGATATACCACCGCCGTTATCGCAAGGAATAATGGAATTGCCATCAGGATCCTCTTAATGATGTACTTGTACATAAAACCCTTCCTTTCTCTTCGCCCTGCAAAAGCCTTTTTTCAGGAAACAAAAAAGCAACGGCTCTGATCTGTCAGCTCCGTTGCTTACTTTCTTGTTTTTTTCTTGTGCTTTATCAACTTTTTATGAAGTATAAACCTTGGAGTCACTCCAAAGTCAATACCTAAATGAAAAAAATTATTCACTAACCGGGATCTCGATTCTGTGGAGAATCTCATTCACATCATTGGTCACGCTGATGTCTATCAGATCCTGTTCCACGATATTCCCGCAGACGGACAGCCCCTGCTCCCGGATATGCTCCCGGATCTTCCGTGCCATTTCACAGGAATAGCGAAACCTCCCGTAACCGTTCACACACAGGTATTTTCCGGCCGGAAGCGTCTGAATATAGACCGGATCTATCTGTTTCAAAAGCTTTCTCTCTTCCTTTTCCACAATGTACATGGCACTTCTGCGAAGCGCCTGTTTCTTCTCGTCAAACAGGGAGTCCGCATCGATCAGGGTACCGATCTTGTTCGTGGCATAGGCCGAGATCTGCCGCCCTAAAAGGGCCTCCAGCTTCAACTGCTGGAAGACTCCCTCCTTAAACAGTTCGATATACTCTCCCAGGCATATGACCGTCCGCTCCGGCAATTCCTCTATTTCCAGCTGTCCCGTCCGTTCCTCCGTGATCTGCTCCATGAAATCGATCTTGGTGCGGATCATTTTCTCGGTGGCCCGAAGTTCCTTTATCTTTTTCTGCAATTCGTCACATACATTGCCCAGAAGTTCTCTGCTGGTGGCAATATTACGGCATTCCATGTATTGTCTGATCTTTTCCAGCGGAATCCCCCAGTTTTTCAGTTCCAGGATCGTGCTGATCTGTTCACACTGGGAGTATGCGTAATACCGGTAGCCGGTAAACTCGTCCACATATTCGGGACGGAACAGTCCGATCTTGTCATAATACCGCAAAGTATCTGTGCTGATATTATTCAGTCTCGCCAGTTCCGATATAGTAAGATATTCTCTTCGGTCGTTGATCTTCATGCATTACCGCCCACCTTGTCTCAACATCTTTCTCTTCGTAATCAGCCCTTATCGTCCCGTAAAAAGATGGGCAGAAAATCCTGTTTTTCCTCTTCCGCGGTCTCACTCTCCGCGATGATATTCCGGATATTCTGCATCCGCTTATCCAGTGCCGCACTCTGCTGGGCACAGTCGTAGAGCTCATCTTTTAAGAACTTTGCCTGGCTCTCCGGAATGTTTTTCTTATATTGCAGCTTGTGTTCCAGGCTCGCCCAGAAGTCCATAGCTATGGTACGAAACTGCACTTCCACATAGACCAGCTTCTTCGTGTTCTGTAAAAAGATCGGCACCTGCACGATCAGATGAAGGCTGCGGTAGCCGCTCTCCTTGGGATTCTGGATATAGTCCTTTCTCTCAATCAGGGTAATATCATCCTGTCGCAAAAAGCTCTCCGCTAATTCATAAATGTCATCCGGAAAAGAACAGATGACCCGGACACCGGCAATGTCCCGGATGTTCTCTTCGATGCCTTCCAGCGTCATGGGAATATTTTTCCGGCGGATCTTCCTAAGGATGCTGTCGTAGGATTTCACCCGGGTCTTGATCCCTTCGATGGGATTCCTGTCATATTCCAGAGAATACTCCTGATTCAATACTTTAAATTTCGTCTCCACCTCCATGTTCGCACACTGATAATAAGACATCAGCTCATCCATGGGGCGCTTGTTCTTCTCGATCAGATCCAGGAACTGGTCGGAAAGTAAATGCTGTTTAAAAAATTTACCTCTGATGGTATCCATTGTGATTTATTCCTTTTCCAAAGTACTGTGTTGCATAATGATTTTCTTTACTTCCTCAATGCTTTTCTCTGTGACCGCCGCAATCTGCTCCGGCTGCATTCCGTTTTTATACATTTTGGCAATCATTGTTGCTTCCGCTCTTGCCTTTCCTCTCGCTTCACCGATTGCAATTCCCTTTTCTTCAATTCCTTCACTCAGATTACACATTGTATTCACATCCCTTCGCAGATTCTCTTCCATCTCAATATCATACTCTGTTTCCATGATCGTCATTTTCTCATCTACTGTCAGTTCCTGCGACAGCAATGCTCCCAGAAGACGGTGCAGTTCATATTTCTCGTCCTGTTCCGGAAGTTCCTTTGCAATCCCAATCATTATAATATTGATCAGATCGATTTTTCCCTTCCATTCATGATTTCCAATTACAGCATCATTCACAAAATGAATATGGTTCATACTGTTCTGTCCCATATTCATACATATCCAAATAGAATAAACTCGTTTAATATCATCATAACCGGATTTAACAAAATCCCGCTCCTTTTGGGATGATATCAGACGGCTCGCATAGAATATCGCGCGGTTTAAAATCTCGTAACTCGTCGGTTCATCTTTCTGTGCTTCCACATTTATGATAATTTGGGTCAATCCAGCAGCCTTGCCATCTTCAGATGGCAACCGGACATAAAAAATAATATCAAATCTTATCAGTCCTTCGTTTATCTCCGCGTTTTCTGTATTCAGACCGGTAATCTGCTGCCCTTTCTGTTCATGGTTGGTCATCCCCGGTTCTATCGGCACCTTGCTGATATAAGGTGTTCCTTCTATATAGGGAACCACCTCCCTAGGATTCATCCCCTTGAATTCATCTACCGTTCTGGTCAGTATGTGTGCCAGTATAATCTTATGTCCCAGCAGATTTTTGACTTTAGCATCATATTGTGCCTTTTGATTTGTCGCTATTACAGCTCTTTTCAGTGTATTATGCATAAGGTCTTATCCTTTCTATAAGACCTTCTCCGAAATTCTCTCCCGAAATATATTATAGCTTACGAAAACTATTGCCACAACTGCTATTTTCACTTCCGCAGTCTCTTCCGATACCCTGCCGGGGTCTCTCCATAGGTCTTCTGGAAAGCATCGTTAAATGCTCTGGCATCACCGAAGCCCACGTCCATGGCGATCTCGTAGACCTTCTTGTCGGTATCCAAAAGCAGCGTGACCGCATGTTTCAGGCGGATCTGGTTCACATAATCCTTGAAATTTTTACCGGTGCTTTTTTTGAAAAAGCTGCTGAAATAGTAAGGATTCATATGTACTTCTTCCGCGAGGACATTCAGAGACAGGCTCTCTGCATAATGAAGCTCGATATATTCCAGTGCTTTATTAATGTCCTTCTTATCGTTCTGTGTCACCGATTCTCCCAGTCCATTGTAAACAGTATCAATCACAACCGTAAATATCTGCTCCATCTCAGAGAAGCTGCCGCATGTTCTCCCTTTTTCCAGCAGTTCCTGCTGTTTCGGAAATGACACTTTCACACCTTTTCCGCCCAGAATTTCTTCCAGTGACTGGATCATTGTACAATAATAGAACAACGCGTCCTCTTTTCTTCCGTTGGACAGTCGGCATACCATCTGACGGTAACGATTCATTCCGTCCCGGATCAGGTCCTGCTGATGTGACAGAATTCCCTCTGCAATCGCACTTTTCACCTCTTCCGTGTTCTGCAATTCCGTTCTGCCGGGAAAAGGAGTCTCCTTCCATGAGATCACAGAGTATTTCATCTGGTCTGCAAAAAACAGATAGCCTTCTTTCTCCACACATTTTTGGAACATCTCCGGAATCTCCTGCATGGAATGGATCTCATCCCCGCAGATCAGCAGCACCTGATACCCGGTGGCATTCTCTGCACCCCCCTTGATCTGTTCCAGTTCCTCCGATGCATCCCCGGAACCGCTCTTCTGCAGCACGACCACAATACGGTTCTCTTTCCGGAACACAATGCCATCCTTCTGTTCCTCAAAATATTCCTCCAGAAAGCTCAGAAGGGAAAACTGGATCAGATGCCGGATCTGCTCATTCTCACCGCGATGAAATACCGGGTAGACACAGACCGGCACATAGATCAGGTCCTGCTCTCCCGTATCACTGGAGAAATCCATATTTCCCTTATAGGTCACTTCGGTCTGTGTGGATGTCTTTACGCATTTTTCAACCGCTTTCAGCAGCTCTTCCCGTATCACCGGTTTCAACAGATAATCCGCAGCCCCATAGTCCAGTGCAGCCTTCGCATACTCAAATTCCTGAAATCCGCTGATAAAAATAATATGCGTCCTGCATTGCAGCCCATGGCATTCCCGGATAATATCCACACCGCTCATGCCGGGCATGGAGATATCTAACAGAGCAATCTCCGGCTGTTCCCGCAGGATTGCGGCAAATGCACTTTTTCCGTCCTCATATTCTCCTATGATCTGAATTCCCAGTTGTTCCCAATCGATGAGTTTTCGGATACCCCTGATGATCACCGGTTCATCATCCGCCAATATCATCT
>CAVJMX010000002.1:0-82094 GCA_963650795.1 Bacteroidales bacterium H4 | reverse complement strand
GCCGGGGCTAATGTTTCAATTATTTTGGGACATTTTCAAAAATGCTTGACAGCACTTGCGGTAAAGTGACGCAGAGTCATATGATTACAGATTACGAACCTTGAATTCCTTCTCTGCCTCTCTGCGCTGATCCTTTTTGGCGATGGCTTCTCTCTTGTCATAGAGCTTCTTACCACGTGCCAGCCCGATCTCGACTTTTACTTTGCCATCCTTAAAGTATACCTGCAAAGGGACTAATGTATACCCTTTTTCCTTGATCTTGCCCAACAGCTTGTTGATCTCGTACTTGTGCAGCAGCAATTTTTTCACACGAAGAGGATCTTTGTTGAAAATATTCCCCTTCTCATAAGGACTTACATGCATCCCGTAGACGAAGACTTCTCCGTCTTCGATGCGGACGAACGCCTCCTTGATGCTGCACTTGCCCATGCGCATGGACTTTACTTCCGTACCATGCAGGGCAATGCCGCACTCATAGGTCTCATCGATGAAAAAATCATGATATGCTTTTTTATTGTTTGCGATCAGCTTCTGGGACTCTTTTCCTTTTGCCATGGCTACCTCTTAAAACCTTGTAACTATTCAGAAGTCCGTTCATAAAACACTCCTGCGGAGCTTTTTACGGCTCTGAATAGTTACAGTTTACTATATTTTTTACATTTGTCAATGAACTGACTTTTTCCTTTGAACCCGGGTTCATTTGAAGTATAGCTTCATTATAACCGCGGATTTATTTATCCACCAGCCGGAAATTGATGGTGCGCATAAAACGGTTGCAGTCTTCCACTTCGATCCGTACCGGCATTCCCAGTTTGAAACAACGTCCGGTGGCTTCTCCCACCATCTCACAGGCAGCTTCATTGTAATGGTAATAGTCGCCCGGGATCGTGGAGATATGGATCAGTCCCTCCACCGTATTGGGGAGTTCCACGTACACCCCCCAGCCGGTGACACCGGATATCACACCTTCGTATTCCTCTCCAATATGCTGCTCCATATATTCTACTTTCTTTAGCTTGTCTGTCTCCCGCTCTGCCTCGTCAGCACGGCGTTCCATCTCGGAAGAATGCTTTGCCACCTCCGGCAGGATCTCCCGATAGTGCTCTACCCGCTCTTCCTTCAGGCGTCCCCGCAGCTGCTCCTTGATGATCCGATGGATCTGCAAGTCCGGGTATCTTCGGATTGGTGAAGTAAAATGGCAGTAGTACTGGCACGCCAGTCCGAAATGTCCGGTGCATTCAGTGCTGTATTTTGCCTGCTTCATGCTCCGCAGGGTCAGTCTCGCAATCATAGGTTCCTCTGGCGTTCCCTCGATCTTCTGCAGCAGCTTCTGAATCTCCTTAGGATGGATCTCTTCCGTGGAGACTTTGCTGTTCTTCCGTCCCAGGGCTTTCATATAATAACCGTAATTGTTAATAAAAGCCGACAGCTTCTGAATCCGCTCCGGGTCCGGCACATCATGGACACGGTAGACAAAAGGGAGCTCCTGCCAGTAAAAATGCTGTGCCACGGTCTCGTTGGCTGCCAGCATAAAGTCCTCAATCAGCATAGTCGCCACATTCCGCTCGTAAGGCTTGATATCCAGTGGATGTCCTTCCCTGTCCAGTAAAATCTTGCACTCCGGGAAATCGAAATCAATGGATCCCCTCTTCTGTCTCTTCTTCCGCAGTTTGTCCGCGAGCTCAGCCATTTGTTGAAACATGGGCAGCAATTCTCTGTACTGGGAATAGTCTGTTACGGTTCCTGCACCTTCCCCGGAGATTCCGCCCTGCGCACCGGCGTTATGCTCTACGCACTCCGGCTCCTCCAGCAGCTTTTTCACCACGGTGTAAGACATCCGCTTATTGACCCGGATCACCGATTCGCAGATCTCATAATCCACAATCTCTCCATGTTCGTCCACTTTCATAAGGCAGCTTAACGCCAGCCGATCCACGCCCTCATTCAGGGAGCAGATACCGTTGCTCAGTGCATGGGGCAGCATGGGGATCACACGATCCACCAGGTAGACGCTGGTGCCCCGCTTCAACGCTTCTCTGTCCAGCGCGGAGTTCTCCTGCACATAGTTCGTCACATCGGCGATATGCACCCCCAGATGATAATATGTCCCATCGAAAGACACACTGACCGCATCGTCCAGATCCTTGGCATCCTCGCCATCGATGGTCACCATGGTCACATCTCTTAAGTCCTTACGACCGGCGCGGTCTGCCTCGGAGACCTCCTGTGCCACCCGCTCCACCTGGTTCATGATCTTCTCGCCGAATTCCACCGGCAGCTCATAGCCCCGCACGATGGACATGATGTCCACACCGGGATCGTTGATATGTCCCAGGATCTCTACGACCTTGCCCTCCGGGCTCTTCGTATTCGTACCATAACCTGTGATCTCCACCACGACCTTGTGCCCGGTCATGGCTCCCTTCGACCATTCCTTCGGCACGAAAATATCCTGTGCTATCTTGGTGTTATCCGGAATGACAAAGCCGAAATTATTCTTGGACTGTTCGTAAGTACCGACGATCTGGGTCAGTCCCCTGGCAATGACGCGGATGACCTGTGCCTCCTGGCGCTTTCCCGTCTTTGCCGGAAGCAGTGCCACTTCTACGGTATCCTTATGAAATGCTCCGCCCTGCTTGTCCTCCGGAATGAACAGATCTTCCTCCCGTCCTTCTACCTCGACGAAGCCGAATCCTTTGGCATTGCTGATAAAAGTTCCCGTCAGTACCTTGCCGTTGGATTTCATATATTTGCCCTTCACGGTCAGGTTAAGTTTCCCCTCTGCCAGCAGTTCCCGCAGAATCTCCCGGAATTCTTCTCTATCTTCCTTTGCCACCTGTAAAAACATCGCCAGTTCCTTTTCCTTCATGGGAACATAGAAATCGTCCTTCACCAGGTCGCAAATTACTTTTTTTCTTTTCTCTCTGATTTCGTTAATATTCATGTAACCTCTCTCAAATCAAAATATACAGTAACTATTCAGAACTACATTCGCAAAATAAAACACCCTTGTATGCGCTGTGCACACAAGAGTGTTCATCCTTCGTAATGATTAAAATACGTTCAGATTCAGTACGACTGCAAGTAACATGAAGAGAACTGCCAGGATTTTGGTGATCTTCACCAGCATACCCTCCATGGAACGTCCTTTATTTCTACCCCAGTAGGTCTCAGCTGCTCCGCTGATGGAACCCAGTCCTGCGGACTTACCTTCCTGCATCAATACTAACACCGTCAGTGCTACGCATACCAATATGAAGATTATGTTAATTACCATTCTTAATGCTTCCATTTCACACCTCCTAATGTCAAGCAGATTTTATATTACCATAAATTGTGCACAATTGCAACAATATTTTCTACAGAAAGAATAAAAAAAGAGCCCCAAAGGAGTAATCTCCTTCAGGACTCTTCTATGATTCTGTATGATCAGATACGAAGATTAGTCCTCGATATCAGCATACATGAAATACCAGTAACCATAAGCGGAATGCCACATACCTGTGATCTTCTCGCTCTGCAGCCAGAAGTCATTGTAGTAAGCAACAGGGATGCATCCAACCTGATCCATCAGAATATCCTCAGCCTCATGCAGAGCTGCGGAACGCTCAGCAGTATCCATAGTGGAAGCTGCCTTGGTCATAGCTGCATCATAGTCAGCGTTGGAGAACTTACCATCGTTGTTACCATTGCCGGTCATGAACAGGTCTAACATGTTGGAAGGATCGCTGTAGTCTCCTACCCAACCGTTACGAGCTACCATGTACTCACCATTACGTCTCATCGGAGTGAAGCTGGACCACTCAACGATCTCAACCTCTACAGTGATACCAAGCTCGCCCCAAGCCTGCTGTAAGTACTCAGCAACAGTCTTGTGATAACCGGAATCATTGGTAGTATAGGTAATGGTAGGAAGTCCCTCACCGTTGGGATAACCAGCATCTGCTAAGAGCTGCTTAGCCTCCTCAAGGTTAGCATCGAAATCATCGGAAATGTAGGTCTCACCACCGTTAGCATTTGCCTTGAAAGAGCTACCGTCTGTATCAACCCAGCCTTCGCCAATGAGGTTGTATGCGGGAGAATAGGTTCCCTGCATCAGAGTGCCTGCTACATATTCACGATCGATTGCAAGGCTCAGAGCCTTACGTACATTCACATCCTGGAAAGCTTCGTCTTCCAGATTCATGGACAGATAATAGGTTCCCAGAATAGGCTCTACATGGAACTCAGAATTGCCCTGTAAGCTGGGAATCTCCTGGGTAGGAACATCCTTGATGAACAGTACATCACCGGACTGATAAGCACTGTAAGCTGCGTTGGAGTCCTCCATCAGGACGAACTTGATGCTGCCAAGCTTGATAGCATCTGCATTCCAATAGTACGGATTCTTGCTCATCAGGATATGAGAACCGGGTACCCACTCGCTGATGTAGAAAGGTCCATTGGAAATGTAGGTAGATGCCTCAGTAGCCCATGCATCACCATTAGCTTCTACGGTTGCCTCCTGAACAGGGCTCAGAGTAGCGAATGCTGCCAGAGACTCAAAATAAGGGCATGCGTTGGAGAGCTCTACTACAAAGGTCTTATCATCGGTAGCGGATACTGCCAGAGCATCCAGGTCACCGGCCTGAGCCTCGTCAAATCCCTTAACCATTCCCAGAACAGTCTCAGCATAAGGAGCTGCTACTTCGGGATCACATACACGCTTCCAGCTGTATACGAAATCATTTGCAGTTAAATCACTGCCATCAGACCACTTCAGTCCATCACGAAGATGGAAGGTCCAGGTAAGACCATCCTCAGATACTTCCCAGGTCTCAGCCTGTCCG
Source organism: Bacteroidales bacterium H4 (assembly GCA_963650795.1). Taxonomy (GTDB): domain Bacteria; phylum Bacillota; class Clostridia; order Lachnospirales; family Lachnospiraceae; genus Acetatifactor. The sequence goes on along the minus strand of CAVJMX010000002.1, from coordinate 77,265 downwards.
GGAGCGATCTTGCCATCCTGGTCTACTGTCAGAAGACACTCAAAAGAGTGAAGCAACATATTACCGCCATCTACTGCACTGTTCAGTGCCGGATCGATGGTCTCGGGATCGGGACCGATCTGAACGGTAAGCTGTTTGCCTTCTGTACTGCTTACTTCAGTTGCTGCTGCATCGGTGCTGGTGCTGCTGTCTGTAGCACTGCCGGTTGCAGAAGAACCAGTGTTGCTGCTGCCGCATGCTGCAAGAGAACCTACCAGCATAGCTGCGGTAAGCAACATTGCTAACTTCTTTTTCATAAAGTTATCCTCCTCTTTCTTTTCATACAAAAGCACTATGCTTTCATATAATTTTATATTAAACAGCTAAATTACTTTGCTGTCAATATCTAATTTCAGGAATTGATCTTTTCTACATGGTGACATGCCACGTAGTGACCCTTTTCCACCTCTCTCCACTCGGGCTCTTTCTGCGCACAGCACTCATCCGCATAAGGACATCTGGTGCGGAATCGGCATCCGGTGGGAGGGTTCAGGGGGCTGGGCACATCTCCCTGGAGTACGATACGCTTGCTTGCTCTCGCCTTGACGGGATCTGCAATAGGAATTGCGGAGATCAGACTCTTGGTATAAGGATGCAGGCTTCCTGCCACCAGCTCGTAGCTGTCAGCCAGCTCTACCATCTTGCCCAGGTACATAACACCGATGCGATCGGAAATATGCTTTACCACGGAGAGGTCATGGGCGATGAACAGATAAGTCAGCCCCATCTGTTCCTGTAATTCCTCAAACATATTCACTACCTGCGCCTGAATGGAAACATCCAGTGCGGAGATCGGCTCATCGCAGACGATAAACTGAGGATTTACTGCCAGTGCTCTTGCAATGCCGACACGCTGACGCTGTCCGCCTGAGAACTCATGAGGATAACGGTTTGCATGCTCAGAGTTCAATCCGACCTTCTCCAGCATAGAGATGATCATGTCATGACGTTCCTTTTTATTAGCAGCCAGCTTATGAATATCGATGGCTTCTCCTACGATATCACCTACTGTCATTCGGGGGTCCAGACTTGCATAAGGATCCTGGAATACCATCTGCATTTTCTGACGGTAAGGCAGCATATCAACCTTTACTCTATTCTCCACGTCAAGAATCACCTTATCATCAAAAGTGATCTTTCCACCGGTGGGCTCGTACAGGCGTAAAATGGAACGCCCGGTGGTAGTCTTACCGCAGCCGCTCTCTCCTACCAGTCCGAGAGTCTCACCCTTATTTACGAAAAAGGTAACATCATCCACGGCTTTTACGAACTTACGATTCTTGCCCATGCCGCCTGCAGGGAAGTACTGCTTCAAATGTTCTACCTGAAGTAACTTATCACTCATTTGTATTGCCTCCCTCCATCTCGGCTTTCTGGTTCATAAAGCAGTGTGCATAATGGGTCTCGCTGAAATCTGTTCTGGGGGGATTCTCTCTCAGACAGATCTTCATGCAATTCTTACAGCGGGGAGCAAATGCACAGCCTGCGGGGGGATTCAACAGATCCACAGGATTACCCTCGATAGGGATCAGCTTCTCATGCTTCGTGCTGTCCAGACGCGGAATACTCTCCAACAGTCCCTTGGTATATTCATGCTTTGGGTTATAGAAAATCTCGTCACAGGTACCGGTCTCAACGATACGTCCGGCATACATAACCGCAATACGGTCACACATGCTTGCCACGATACCAAGATCATGGGTGATCATGATAATTGCCATGCCCAGCTTGTCCTTCAGTTCCATCATAAGCTCCAGGATCTGTGCCTGAATGGTAACGTCCAGAGCAGTGGTAGGCTCATCGGCGATCAGAAGCTTCGGTTCACACGCCAGTGCAATAGCAATCATAACACGCTGTCTCATACCACCGGACAGCTCGTGAGGATACTGCTTCATACGCTTCTCCGGCTCATTGATGCCTACTAAGGACAACAGCTCTACTGCTCTTGCATGTGCCTTTTTCTTGTCCGCATCGGTATGCAGACGGATTACTTCCATGATCTGATTACCGATGGTATATACGGGATTTAAGCTGGTCAGAGGATCCTGGAAAATAATAGATACCTCTTTACCACGCATTTTGGAGAAATCTTTTTCTGTCATTTTCTCCACTTCATGTCCATTGAAGTGAAGTTCACCGCCCATCAGCTTACCGGGATAAGCGGTCAGTCCCATAAGACTGTATGCGGTTACGGATTTACCGGAACCACTCTCTCCTACGATACCCAGTACTTCACCTTCCTTCAGGTGAATGGATACATCGTTCAGTGCCTTTACTTCTCCGGCAGGAGTAAAGAAAGAGAGACGTTCATGCTGTATATCTACCAGATAATTGTTATCCATCTTCACTACTCCTTCCATTAATTCTTCAGCTTAGGATCGAATGCATCACGAAGTCCGTCACCTAACAGGTTAAAGCTCAAAATGATCAGGCTGATCAGCAGACAGGGTGCAAACAACAGATACGGGAATGTGATCATACCGTTGATGGCATCACTTGCCAGGCTTCCCAAGGAAGGAAGGGGAACTGCCACACCCATACCAAGGAAGCTTAAGTAACTCTCGGTAAAAATAGAGGAAGGAATCTGCAATGTAGTAGTAACAATCAGTGTACCGATACAGTTGGTCAGCAGATGCTTTTTAATAATACGGCCGTCCTTGGCTCCCAGAGCCTTGGCTGCCATTACATAATCGTTCTCCTTCAGGGTCAGGATCTGGCTTCGTACCATACGTGCCATTCCTACCCAGTACAATAATGCGAATACAATGAATATACTGATCAGGTTAGATCCTACGGTCTGCATCCATCCAAAGCCGGGAAGAGTCGCCAGTCTGGCTAACGGATCCTTCAGGGCAAAGGATAACAGCACGATCAGCAGGAAATCCGGTATCGTATATATGATATCCACGATACGCATGATAATCAGATCCACCCATCCGCCGAAGAATGCGGCAATGGAACCTACCAGGGATCCGATTACGAAAATAATGGCAGTAGCGATCAGTCCGACTAACAGAGAGATACGGCTTCCCATCATGACACGGATTGCATAATCACGTCCCATTTTGTCTGTGCCAAGGACATGGGGGAACACCTTCTCTCCTGCTTCCATACGCTCTATCTCCTTCTCGGAGTACTGCATGGGATGCAGATTCTCACTTCCCTTAATCTGCGTCTTATAATCATACGGATAGAATGAAGGCACAATAAAGGAAAAGATCATAATCAGAATAATGACAAACAAACTGACCATAGCCACCTTGTTCTTACGGAGTCTGCGGAAGCCATCCTGCCAGAAGCCCACGCTGTCACGCATGATGACCTGGCTCTGCTTCTCTTCTTCATTCGCCGGTGCAAAGTCTTCCGGCTTATATTTTACATGAAAGCTAATAGCATTCGGTTCTTTCATCGGTATCTTCCTTCCTATTAATTCGTGATTCTTACTTCAGCTTGATTCTGGGGTCTACAATCTTATAAACAATATCTACCAATACATTCATGATAACCATCAAAGTCGCCAGGAAAATGGTGGTACCCATGATCATGGTATAATCACGGTTAATGATAGAGCTTACAAATTCATTGCCAAGACCGGGAATCGTGAAGATTTTCTCTACTACGAAGCTTCCTGTCATAGTATAGGTCATCATAGGACCTACATACGTGATAATAGGAAGTAATGCGTTTCTCAACGCATGCTTGAACAGACGGAAGAAAGGCTTTACACCCTTCGCTGTAGCGGTTCTCATATAATCCTGTCCCAGGACGTCCAGCATGGAAGAACGCATCAGACGCATAATATAAGCAGTAGGATACAGAGCCAGTGCGATTACAGGCATCACATAATGCTTCCAGGTGTCGATTCCGTAGGTAGGCAGAATCTTCGCCTTACTTCCCAGATAATATAACAATAATGTACATACAACGAAGCTGGGTACCGCAATACCACAGGTGGAAATTACGGAGATCACACTGTCCAAAGTCTTACCACGATGGGTAGCTGCCAGACATCCTAAAGGGATACCCACCAGTAATGCCACAATAACAGAGATACCGCCGACTCTTGCAGACACGGGGAATTTGGATACTATAATAGAAGTAACGGTTCTTCCTCTCTGCTTCAGACTTTCTCCGAAATCACCGTGCAGTGCATCCGTCATATACGTCAGATACTGCTGGGACAATGGCTTGTCCAGTCCATATTTTGCCTCTAATGCTGCCTGTGCAGCGGGGCTAACTGCCTTCTCCGAAAGGAACGGACCGCCGGGGACCATGTTCATCAGGAAAAAGGTGAGTGTTGCTACTGTAAAAATCGTAACCAGCGCTAAGCCGATACGTTTTGCAATATATTTAAGCATCTCTTCAACTCCTTGCTTTTCTTTTGTCTGCGTACATTCATAAAATGCATTATTTGTGTTTGTATACAAGTATACACTCGCAAATAATGTACTTTACTTTTCCGACAATGACTTTTGTTATATTACAACACTTTTCAGGCTGTGTCAACTAAAATACATATGAAGGATCTGCCAGTTTCCGTGGCTTTCCCTCTCTTATTGTCATTTTGTAATGTGCGTGTGTCACGTACATATGTCTGTATATTTATAAGAAACTTTTTTAATAAAAAATAGTTTCTGTTTTCAAATTGTGTATATAGTGCATATTTTCTATTGTATTATGTATATTTAAACATTTTAACTTTCGCCATTTTTCTTTCTCTCATGTATTTTTTCAGAGTTTTCCTATAAAAACAGGAGAATTTATTTTGCTAAACTCTCCTGTTGATACACTTTTTATTTTTTGTAGTTTCCATTTATTTTTATTTGAGTTTATTCAGATTTTCCGAAACGGTTCCATATATGCCGCAGCATCTCCAAGCTCCTCTTCAATAGCAAGCAACCGGTTGTACTTTGCCACGCGGTCACTGCGGCAGGGCGCTCCGGTCTTGATCTGTCCGGCATTCAGTGCCACGGCGATATCCGCAATGGTGGTATCCTCCGTCTCACCGGATCTGTGGGAGATCACTGCCTTATAGCCGTTCTTGTGCGCCATCTCCACCGCTTCAAAAGCTTCTGACAAGGTTCCGATCTGATTGACTTTCACTAAGATGGCATTGCCGCAATGCAGTTTGATGCCGGCATCCAGGCGCTTCGTATTGGTGACAAAGAGGTCATCTCCCACCAACTGGATCTTCTCTCCCAGACGCTTCGTCAGTTCCTGCCAGCCGTCCCAGTCGTTCTCATCCAGTCCGTCTTCAATCGAGATAATGGGATATTTCTCCACCAGCCGCTCATAATAGGCAATCATCTCTCCCGTATCCCGCAGTACTTCCTCCCCTTTCAGGCGACTCTCTCTGGGGAAATGATACATGCCTGTCTTTTCATTATATAATTCGCTGCTGGCGGCATCCATAGCGATCTTGATATCCTGCCCCGGCACATATCCGGAAGCTTCAATGGCTTCCACCAGGAAATCTAACACCTTCTCCGCATCCGGCAGATCCGGTGCAAAGCCGCCCTCATCTCCGACACCGGTGAAAAGTCCTTTTTGTTCCAAAAGCTTTTTTAAATTATGATAGATCTCTGCGCAGATCTTCAGACCCTCCGCAAAAGTCTCCGCCTGCACCGGCATGATCATGAACTCCTGGAAATCCACAGTGTTTGCCGCATGTTTTCCACCGTTCAAAATATTCATCATGGGAACCGGCAGAAGTCTTGGGGAGATACCTCCAAAGTAGCGGTACAGAGGAAGTCCCAGTGCTTCCGCAGCCGCTCTCGCCACCGCCATGGATACCGCCAGCATGGCATTGGCTCCCAGGTTGCTCTTATTGTCCGTGCCATCGGTCTCCATAAGAATCCTGTCAATGCGGATCTGTCCCAGCGCATTTTCTCCCAATAAAACACTTGCGATCTTCTCATCCACGTTTTTCACGGCATGCTGTACACCCAGTCCGAAATATCTGGTCTCACCGTCTCGAAGTTCCACTGCCTCAAACTGACCGGTACTGGCTCCGGAGGGAACTGCCGCCATCCCCCTCGTACATCTGCCGGTCTCCCTGTCCTTCACCGTAACGACAGCCGCTACCGTGGGATTCCCTCTCGAATCCAGGATTTCCCTTCCGTGTACTTCGATGATCTCCAGATATTTTTCCATAAAAAACCTCCTTATAGGTATACTTGACTTGCTTTTTCTTAGGTAAGTATTTCCTATCAGGAGGTAATTATTCAGATCTTTGAAACGTTAATATGCTTTTCCGGCAAGGATCTCACAGTAATCCTTGTAGTTTTTTTCCAAAAGTGTCGGTGTATCCAGTCCATACGGGCACTTGGATCTGCATCTGCCGCAATGCAGACAATCTTCGATCTTGTGCATTTTCGCCTGCATCTCTTCCGTCAGCTGTGCAGCGGAAGGAGCTCTCCGGATCATCAGGCTCATGCGGGCGCAGTTGTTGATCTCGATGCCTGCGGGGCAGGGCATGCAATAACCGCAGCCTCTGCAGAATTCTCCCTGCAGTTCTTCCCTGTCATGGTCGATTAACGCCTGAAGTTCGGGGGTAAGTGTGGGCGGATTGTCGATATAGGATAAAAACTCATCCAGTTCACTCTCCCGCTGTACCCCCCAGATGGGAAGCACATTGTCAAACTGTGCCAGGTAAGCATAAGCTGCCGCGGAATTATTGATCAGTCCGCCAGACAGTGCCTTCATGGCGATGAATCCCATGCCTGCCTTTTTACATTCCTGTACCAGCTCCAGATCCTTGTCCGTCGCCAGATAACAGAAAGGGAACTGCAGGGTCTCATACAGTCCGCTTTCAATCGCTTCGTGTGCCACATTGAGACGATGGTTCGTGATACCGATGTGACGGATCATGCCTTTTGCCTTCGCTTCCAGCATGGCTTCATACAGTCCCGTACCGTCTCCCGGCTTCGGACAGAATGCCGGGTTGTGGAACTGATAAATGTCGATATAATCGGTCTTCAGCTTCTCCAGAGAGGTGTGCAGATCCTTCCAGAAGCCTTCCGCTGTGGTGGCTCCTGTCTTCGTGGCAATGTATATCTTCTCCCGCATACCCTCGAAGGCGGCGCCCACCTTCTCCTCACTGTCAGTATAATATCTGGCAGTGTCGTAGAAGGTCACGCCTGCTGCGTATGCCTTACGCAGCAGACCGATGGCGGCTTCTTTGGTAATTCTCTGAATCGGCAGCGCGCCGAAGGAGTTCTTCTCCACAGTAATTCCCGTACTTCCTAAAGTTACCAGATTTCTCTTCTGTTCCATATAATATAACTCTTCCTCCTGCTGATAAGAAGATATCATGTAAAAATCAGTCACAAAATCCTCAGGCACCGTGCAAAGTGCCTGAGGAATCATTTCTTGTCATAGTAATATGATACAGTTACTATTTCTTAATTAACAGAGACTTGCCGGTCATTTCTGCGGGCTGCTCCATACCCATCACATTGATCAGGGTAGGTACAATATCTGCCAGGCATCCGCCCTCTTTCAGAGTATATGCAGGATCGTAGTTTACCAGGATGAAAGGAACCGGATTGGTGGTGTGTGCGGTATGAGGCTGACCGGTGGTGTAATCGATCATCTGCTCTGCGTTACCGTGGTCTGCACAGATGAACAGAACGCCGTCTACATCCTTGACTGCCTGTACTGCCTTGCCTACGCACTCGTCTACGGTCTCAATAGCTTTAACAGCCGCGGAGATCACACCGGTATGACCTACCATATCGGGGTTTGCGAAGTTGATCACGATCACATCGTATTTTTCGGAGCGGATCGCATCTAATAATTTCTCACATACTGCGGGAGCACTCATCTCGGGCTTCAGATCGTAGGTAGCTACATCCTTGGGGGAATTTACCAGGATACGGTCCTCTCCCTCGTTGGGCTGCTCTACACCGCCGTTGAAGAAGAAGGTAACATGTGCATACTTCTCGGTCTCAGCGATACGAGCCTGCTTCATGCCATGTGCTGCCAACCACTCACCAAAGGTATTGGTGATAGCGATCTTGTGGAATGCTACTTCTTTATTAGGGATGGTAGGATCGTAATCGGAGAAGCATACGAAGGTAATATCCTTTCTCACACGGTCAAACCCTTTGAAATCATCATCACAGAATGCTCTGGTGATCTCTCTAGCACGATCGGGACGGAAGTTGAAGAAGATCACAGAATCCTTGTCCTGTACCAGACCGACTGCCTTGCCGTCCTCTACGACTACGGTAGGCTTCACGAACTCATCGGTCTCATCTCTGTCGTAGGACTCCTGAATACCGCAGATGCCGCAGGCAGCGGTCAGACCCTTGCCCTCGGTCATGGCATCATAAGCCAGCTGTACACGGTCATAGTTATTATCACGGTCCATAGCATAGTAACGTCCCATAACGGAAGCGATCTTACCTACGCCGATTTTCGTCATCTCTTCATTTAACTGCTCTGCATAGCTCTTACCGCTGGCAGGAGGGGTGTCACGTCCGTCTAAGAAGCAGTGAACATATACTTTTTCCAGTCCCTGCTGCTTTGCCAGCTCTAACAGTCCGTACAAATGGGTGATGTGGCTGTGTACGCCACCGTCGGATAACAGTCCCATCAGATGCAAGGCGCTGTTGTTCTTCTTACAATTATCAATTGCCTTTAACAAGGCTTCATTTTTAAAGAAGTCTCCGTCCTGGATCTCCTTGGTGATACGGGTCAGCTCCTGATATACGATGCGTCCGGCACCCATGTTCATATGACCTACCTCTGAGTTACCCATCTGTCCCTCGGGAAGTCCTACTGCCATACCGCTGGCATTGCCGCGTACATAAGGATACTCCTTCATCAGGGAATCCATGACAGGGGTATTTGCCATTGCTACGGCATTGCCCTCTACCTTATCATTCAATCCATAACCATCCAGGATCATTAATACAACCGGTTTCTTTCTCATCGATCGTTCCTCCATTTTACTTTTGCTCATTATAAATTACCAGTACGGCTCCAAAACAGGTGTTCTACGCCGGATCCGTTCTGAAAGCTTACACTACGTCCACGGAGATTATACACTGAAAACGCGGGATGCGCAATAGCAACCGCAGATTTCGCGTACTTGTATTTTCCCTTAAGTTGCGTTACAATTATGTTTAAACTCTTATTTGGGAAAAGGGGTTCTCTTATGGTTACATTACTTACGAAATTATTCATTAAGGATCACGAAAATGTTACGGATTCCGGTGTCCGCCAGGCATATGGAATGCTCTGCGGCATCGTCGGGATTTTTTTCAATCTGATCCTGTTCACTACCAAGGCTCTGGCAGGTTATTTCAGTCATTCCATTGCCATCACGGCAGATGCGGTGAACAACCTGTCGGATGCGGCATCCTCCATCATCACCCTGGCAGGCTTCAAGATGGCGGGACAGAAACCGGACTCTGATCATCCCTTCGGACACGGACGGATCGAATATATCTCCGGACTGTTAGTCTCCATTCTGATCGTGCTCATGGGCTTTGAACTGGTGAAAAGCTCCATCACCAAGATCTTCCATCCGGAGGCACCGGATTTCTCCCCGGTCATCCTGGGGATCCTGGTATTCTCCATCCTGGTAAAATGCTACATGGCATTCTATAACCGCCGCATCGGTTCCCGGATCAGCTCCGTGGCGATGAAAGCTACCGCCATTGACAGCTTAAGCGATGTGGTGGCGACCACAGTGGTCCTCATCGGCACCATTGTCTCCGCCACCTCCGGTATCATTATCGACGGCTACTGCGGTGTGCTGGTAGGTATGTTCATCCTCTACTCCGGCTTCGTGGCTGCGAAGGATACCATCAGCCCGTTGCTTGGGCAGCCTCCCGAACCGGAACTGGTACAGCAGATTAACGACATCGTCCTCTCTTATGATGATGTCACCGGGATCCACGATCTCATCGTACACAACTACGGTCCCGGCAGAACACTGATCTCTCTGCATGCGGAGGTTCCCGCCGACGGTAATATTCTGACCCTGCATGATACCATCGATACCATCGAACACGAATTGCGTCAGAAGTTAAACTGCAACGCGGTGATTCACATGGATCCCGTCAGCACCAACGATCCGGAGACACTGTCCCTGAAGGCGGAAGTAAGCGGTTACCTCGACCAGATCGATCCACGCTTAAGTATGCATGATTTCCGCGTGGTCAAGGGACCGACCCACACAAATCTCATTTTCGATGTGGTAGTTCCTTATGATTATCCTGTCTCCGATAAACAAGTCACTGATTCTATTACTGAACGGATCCAGATGAACCATCCGGACTTCTATACGGTGATCGATGTGGATAAAGCTGTGGTACAATAAGCACAGAAAAGAGCAGTCCCACAGGCTGCTCTTTTTCTTAATCTCTTTTTCTTAAGCTTCTTTACTGTTGATGTAATTGATCAGTCCCTCTGCAGCGATGATCTTCTGCATGAACTCAGGGAATGCCTGTCCCTGGAAGCTCTCGCCGGTGGTGAGGTCTTTGATCACGCCGGTATTAAAGTCAATCTCGACTTCGTCACCGTTGTTGATCTTGCGGGATGCCTCGGGACACTCAATGATGGGCAGCCCGATATTGATGGCATTGCGGTAGAAGATTCTGGCAAAGGTCTCTGCAATGACGCAGCTGACTCCTGCCGCCTTGATGGCGATGGGGGCATGCTCTCTGGAGGAGCCGCAGCCGAAGTTCTTCTCCGCTACGATAATGTCACCTTTTTTCACATTTTTGATAAAATCCTTATCAATGTCCTCCATGCAGTGGGTAGCCAGTTCTGCGGGATCGGAGGAATTCAGATATCTTGCGGGAATGATAACGTCAGTATCCACGTTATCCCCGAATTTGAAAACCGTTCCTTTTGCGTTGTTCATGTTCCGTTACCTTTCTATTTCATATATATTTCTTTTACTAAATTTATCATAACTGTTCAGATCCCCATTTGCATTTGATTCTGCGATAGGGGCTGCAAGGTGGAATACTATTTCAGTTCACAGGGGCAGGAAATCTTGCCGGTGATGGCGCTGGCTGCCGCTACTGCGGGGCTTGCCAGATAGATCTCGCTCTTTACATGTCCCATACGTCCGACGAAGTTACGGTTCGTGGTGGAGACGCATCTCTCGCCCTCTGCCAGAATACCCATGTATCCGCCAAGGCAAGGGCCACAGGTAGGGGTACTTACCACTGCTCCAGCTTCAATAAAGGTCTTAAGCAGCCCCTCTTCCATGGCCTGCATGTAGATGGACTGGGTCGCAGGGATCACGATGCAGCGCATGCCCTTTGCTACATGTCTGCCCTGAAGTACCTTTGCTGCGGTACGCAGATCGTCGATACGACCGTTGGTGCAGGATCCGATGACTACCTGATCGATCGCAATGGGCTCCATCTCGTGGATCTCATCAATGGTATGAGTGTTCTCCGGCAGATGAGGGAATGCCACGGTGGGACGTAACGTGCTTAAGTCAATGGTATACTCTGCATCATACTGTGCATCCGGATCTGCTTCAAATACCTTATAAGGGCGCTTGGAATGCTCTTCCATGTAAGCGATGGCTTTCTCATCCACGGGGAAAATACCGTTCTTACCACCGGCTTCGATTGCCATGTTGGCGATGGTAAAGCGGTCATCCATAGACAGGTTGGCAATGCCGTCACCCACGAATTCCATGGACTTATACAGAGCGCCGTCCACGCCGATCATACCGATGATATGTAAGATCACGTCCTTACCGCTGACCCATTCGGAGGGCTTGCCGGTTAAGTTGAACTTAATCGCGGAAGGCACCTTGAACCATGCCTTGCCGGTAGCCATACCGGCTGCCATATCGGTACTGCCCACACCGGTGGAAAATGCACCCAGGGCACCGTAAGTACAGGTATGGGAATCCGCACCGATGATCACATCTCCGGCTACGGTAAGTCCTTTCTCCGGAAGCAGGGCATGCTCGATACCCATCTCTCCCACTTCAAAATAATTCGTGATTTCATTGCGTCTTGCGAATTCACGGACACATTTGCAGTGCTCCGCGGATTTAATATCCTTATTGGGAACAAAATGATCCGGTACCAGTGCGATCTTGTCCTTGTCAAACACTCCCTGCACCTTCATTTTATCCATCTCTTTGATTGCCACCGGGCTGGTGATATCATTCCCCAATACCAGGTCCAGCTGTGCCTCGATCAACTGTCCTGCCTGTACCTGCTCAAGGCCTGCAGCCCGGGCAAGTATCTTCTGTGTCATTGTCATTCCCATTGTCTGTTGCTCCTTTTTTCTTCTTGCTGTGCCTTACTGCACGTTCTTAATTGTAGCACACTCATTTCTAATTGAAAACATCCACATTTAACATATTTCTACGTAAATGTGGATGTTTCCAATATTTCCTGTGATTTTAATCCATGCAATAACTGATCATGCACACCAGTTCCCCGTCCTCTACGGACACTTCCGCTTCCTCTCCCAGGAATTCATTGCTGATCCCGATGGGAAAATCGTTGGTGATCACCCCATTTTCCATGGTGTACTTCATGCCGCGGATGGTCACGCCCTTCGCTTCCCCAGTCAGTGCAAACAAAGACAATGTCCCTTCCAGCTCCTTCCGGAAATGTACAGCTTCCTTCTTAAGCACCAGCACCATTCCTGTGCCGTCTACGAGATACCCCACCGCACCGTGATTTTTCAGATACAACAGACACTGGATATTCGCCAGGGTATGATCGAATCTGCCGCCGGTCGCCGCATAGATGCGGAAATCGGTATAGCCCAGTTCCAGACCTTTTTTGATGGCAGCCAGCATATCCGTGTCGTCTTTACACTCCGGCAGCCGGCAGATTTTCTCCGGGACAGTCTGTTGTAACTGCTCCACTGCCAGCTTCTCCTGTGCACTGACGGAATCGAAATCCCCGATGATCAGATCCGGTTCAACGTTCAGGATCCCGCAATAGCTTAACCCACCGTCCACTGCAATGACATAGTCATCTTCCGCTGCTATCAGTTCTCCCATCGTAAGATCTCCGGCACCAATCAAAATACATTTCCCCATAGTGTCTCCCTTCTGAACCTGTACGCCACCCTCACCTGCCCAGGTCTCCGAATTGAATACCTGCGGATTGTTCTGTGCTCCGCACTCCCACAATCCAACCATGGCATCATTACACGAAAACAGATGTCACGGACATTCTACAATTTCTTCGTTTACATTTCAAGCCATACGCAGTATATTGGATCTATGAATACTGTATATTATGACAATCAACCTCTGACTACTGCGGAGATCCGCAGACTGCAGGCTTTGGAAAACCGATACCGGAATACTGCCAGAGAAGTCTTCACGAACCGGGTGGAATACTATCACAGGTTCACCGGAGGGCATTACACATCCATCACCATAAGGGATCAGAAGACACGCTGGGGCAGTTGTTCTTCACGGGGGACGTTATCCTTTAACTACCGTCTGATCTACGGACCCGCAGGGCCGTTGGATTATGTGGTGGTGCACGAGCTCTGCCATCTGACCCATATGAACCATTCCAAAGATTTCTGGAATATGGTAGCTAGCATTATGCCTGAATATCGTATCTATAAGCAATGGCTGAGGGAACACGGGCACGAACTGACTCTTACGGAGCATCTCAAAAAACAGGGCATTCCTGTCCGACTCATTTGATACTTGCTGCTTTTCTTATCTGTTTTCATTTACGTAGACCTGTACACGGCTCTGGATAACATCTGCCACATCCTGTGCACTCTTCTGTCCTGAGAAATAAGCTCCGCTCTCTTCTGTAACGATATTCAGAATCTCGTCATTCGCATAAGACGCCTTATTCACACCCTCAATGAATGCAACTAACTTATCTACCTGTGTCTGCGTCAGTGTCGGCAGTACGATAGATTCACTATTGCTGTAGTAGGTCTCATCATACTCCACCTTATTATTGTTCTCATCCAGATAATAAGGCTTATTGACTGCCTCAGCTGCAAGTGCATCAAAGGCACTCTTCAATACCGGCAGATTGTAATCCTCAGTTGCTACCGAATCCTGATAATCCTTTGTGAGATAATAACGCACAAATTGCCATGCACCGTCAATATTATCTGATTTTGCAGAAAGCGCAAAGGCTGTACCATGCTCTACCACGGAACCGTTATCTCCATCTGTCGGGAATCCCACATAGCTGATGTCCTCGCCAAAGGATCCGTTCAATGTAGAGTTGATATCCCGGATACTGCTGATCGTAACCCCTGACAGCAGTGTCCTGTTCTCACGATACTGGGAGTCATAATCATTCCAATAATCGTCAGTATATTCATAGGTTTCCGGGAGAGTCTTGGCATATTCCAGCAGAGACACAAACGCATCCGTATTGAATTCGCACTTACCGGAAGATACATCTATAAAGTTGTTTCCACAATAGCTCATAACATTATACAGGAAGTTGTCTCTCGTCATAGCACCGAAAATGCTGGTGCTGTCAGACACGGAAGAAGCGATTTCCTCCAATTCCTTCATGGTAATGGAAGTACGGTCACCGAAAATACTGGTCTTGCCCACATAAGTCTGGATATAAAAGCTGGGAATCACATAATAAAGTTTCCCATCAACACGATAAGCATCCCAGACATTCTGCAGAAAAGTCTCTCCGGAGAGTTCCTCATCCTTCTGTATCAGTTCATCCACATTAGCAAGCAGCCCCTTGGAAACATAACTGTCCATCGGCATATCTGTATTAACGATCAGAACATCCGGCATCTTTCCGGAAATAATATCATTGTTTAACTGTGTCATACCTGCTGAAGTATCATCCATTGTGTCATATTGTGTATAATCCTTGATAACAATGCGATAATCATCGTTGGTTTTATTAAACTCAACCACCTTATTCCGCACATCATAGGTAAGATATTCACAGCCCAGAGTAATTGTCTGTTTATCCTTGATCGTCGAAGGGTCCACATAAGTAAACAGTCCGCATACTGTTTTGTATGTCACATCATCATAATAAGCTGCTACAATATGCTGCTCATCCAGGATCAGCATTGCGTTGAAATTGGTAATACTCAGATTGGAATTGACAAAATTCATCAGCACAGTGCTCTCCTGTGTATCCGGATCATACAGACACACTTCCCCGTTTGTGCCAACTCCGATTTTACCGTCAATCCCCGGTACCATCGGGTACATACCGGACATTGCAAGTGTATCGGATACCTGTTTGGCTTCGGATACACTTCCTGCGTTCAGATCTATATCCGCTAAATACATCTTGCTCGAATCGGCTGTATCATAGTAGCATACCGTGATAACACCATTCTCCTTCACCATGGAGATAGACATATTACTCAATATGTTCTGTGCCTGCTCGCCCCCGGGTATAGTCTTGCCATCCTCTAAAGTTCCATCCTTCTGGAGCGTCATAATGCGCTGCTTATCTCCCAGGATCAGGACTTCCACGGTTCCGTCATCCATAGGTACCATCTGGCATACGTAAGAATAACCGTCATTTGCCGAGAGAGGATCTATCTGCTGCTCCCACAGAAGATTGCCGTCCGTATCCCATGCCATGACCGTGTCTTGACTGATATTCTCCGTGTTGCTTGTATGGGTATAATTTCTGATACCATACAAAGTACCGTCTGTGCTCATGGTACAGTTATTTATAGTCAATGACTCATAGCTGTAATCATCTGTATCATCTGTTCCGTCACCTTCTTCGACTGTTTCTGCAGTCTCAGTCGTCTGTGTGGTCTGGATAGGCTCCTCGTCCTCACCATACAATGTCAGAGCCACCTTCTTCTGCTCCGTACCATCTGTATTCATGCTGAAGATCTGTGGCGTACTCAGCGTGTTGCTTCCTACATAGTTATATTCATCATATACTATATAAACCTTGTCATTCTGCACCGTAATATAGCGGATCGTCAGATCATCACTGGAATCACCACTCAGTTCCAGTATCTGTTCCTCAAACACACCTTCCTTTGATGTACTGGCTACACTGCTCTGTGTACCGCTGTTTCCGCCGGAACTGCCACCATTATCACCGGTTCCGGTGCCACAGCCTGCCAGGCCCAACATCAATGCTCCGACAACTGTGGTGCTAATCAGTCTACGAGTTATCCTTTTCATTCTTACTCCTCCTTTTTTTCTGTAATATGTTCCTTATGTGAAATCCGTTCTGTCTCTCTGCCCTGCGGCGTTCCATTCTTCTTTCCAGCTTGTCGCCGACATATATCCCTATACCTTTCACAGTCCAGGTCTTGTGCTTCCACCATGCTATAAAGAGGCACAAGATAACGGTCACTGTATACAGCATAGAGCATATCATAAACAATGTAAGTAATGCAACTATATCTTCATATCCCCTTGCTATATTTTCCCAATAAGGATAAATAATTGCCTTTCCATTCATGGAGCGCGTTCCGAACTCCAGCAGCGTTTTCAGCCGGTTCACAAGCGAATATCTGTTGCTGTTCTCTACAACCTCTATATTTTTATCATCCACACCGATATTGGCTTTCACCTTATCCAGTGCGAAGCCACTGACAGGATTCGGCATTGTAATCTCATAATGATTGATTCCGTTATCCGTTCCCAAAGTGTTCAATGTCTCATATGATACATATACAACAGTGGAATCCAGTCCGGCTGCCTTCTCCATATGTCCCTGTGCCCGTTCAATCACACCGGTAATGATATGCGGTACATTGCCAATGTCTACCGTCATTCCTACCACATCGTTGGATCCAAAGAGCTGCCATGCGGCATCCTGATCAATAATACAATAATCCTGCATCAGATCATTTCCTGAAAAATACGATCCCTTCAGCAGCTTCAGGGGATGAAACAGGAAAAAATCACCACCGATGCCGATAGCGTCTGCCTCCAGGGAATTTTTCCCATTTACAAGTGTAATCTTACCGTCTGCGCTGTATGCATCCACCCAGAGCCTGGCATCTGCATTATCAGTATTTGCCTCAATAGATGCCTCCTTAAGCACATTTTTTAACGTGTACTCAAAACTCAGGATCGTATCCGTAGTCACCTCGGCATTAGGAGAGAAAAAACAGCTCACCTGTGCCACGTCGCCATTATCACTCCAACGGGCAGCCATCTGCTGATCCTCCAGATGATCCGCAATGTACTGCACCCACAATTGAAGCAGCAGAGCAAAGAGTAACGCCAGTACAGCACTGCCTGCCAATATGAATTTCTTTTTATTTGGAATCCGCATCTGCAACATACTGTTTCCTACTGCCTTCCGTCTTAATTCGTCTTAATTACTATTTGAATTTGCCAGTCGTACCAGCTTGCCGGCTTCCACAGGTTTGGTGGATGTCGTGATCACATACTCATATCCGTAGAGTCCGCCGCTTATGGCAGATTGTGTATCATCGCTGGCTAGTACCTCGATGTCCACACGGGTAGCAACATAACGGTTACCCAGCGGACTGCTCTTGGATTCCACGATCAGAATGAACTTACCGTTGTTATCCTCGCGGATGGCACTGTTGGGCACGATCAGATCATAATTTGCACTCTTCTGTCCTACGGATATATTCAGAGTCTGACCTGCCGTAATGTCATCGCCGGATACATCAAAGGTCAGCAGCTTTTTCTTACTCGGATCCGTTGTATCCGGTTTGATGCTCGTCAATGTAATATTCAGGTCACTGTAATTCCAGGAATTCACGACCTCTGCCTTATCGCCGACTGCCACACGCTTTGCCTGCTCGTTCGTCACGGAGAAGCTCAGTGTAAAGCCCTTGCCTTCCGGCTGCATGGTCACAAGTACCGTATCCGGCTGTGCCTCATCTCCGGCTTTCACGGTTACGCTTGTAATCGTACCGGAAATAGGAGCATCGATGCTTGCACCCACTGCATTCTGCTGCAATTTGGCAATCTCATCTCTCTGTTTCTGGAGACTGTCCAGCTGATAATCCAGATTCAATTCACTGGAGATGTCCTTCAGCAGCTGTGTCTTGAAATCCTGTGCCGCCTTCAGCTTGGCATTTCTGCTGTCCAGCTCATTCTGCCAGTTCTGTGTCTGTACCGTCAGGGAGCCAGTGGCACTGTCTTTGCTGTTCTGCTTCTCTGTCAGCTTCTTATTAGCCTCCGCCAGTGCACTGACTTTATTATTGTATGCTGTCACAGCAGCCGCATCCGCATTGATCTGTGCCTGTTTTTCCTCAATCAGTCTCTGATAAGTTGCACTGTTCATTACCGCAATATTATACTCTTCTTCTGACACCTGATTGGTATATTCATCGTTACCGGATACAGAGATTACGATTCCTTCATTATACTTGGCAATCGTGGCGTCACAGGCAGCTTTTTCAGACTGCCACTCACTGATTTTATCCTTTGCAATCTTCACCCAGTCACTGTTCAGTGCAGCCTGAGCCTCTGCTACCTTTGCCTGCTCAGAGCTGGTATCGGGAGTTCCGCCGGCATCTACATTTACCTGTGCAGTCTTAAGCTGGTTAATGGCAGTCTGTGCTTCATCCACCTGCTTCTGCCATTTGTCGATCTCTGCCTCTGCTGCTACAATCCGGCTCTGATATGAAGCCACCGACGACACCTGTCCGCTCTGTACATTATTATAAGCTGTATTAGAGATATCCCCGGATAAAAGAGACAATTCAAAATCTAACATTGCCTTATCCAAAGCGGTCTGGGCATCTGTCAGTTCCTTGCTCTCCTTATCCTCCAGCAATAAAAGTGCATCACCCTTTTCCACCTTATCACCGTTCTTCACCAGAACGCTGGAAATAGTACGGGTCTCGCTGATCTTCACATTGTAAGGATCTCCGCTCTCTATCGTACCGGTTCCCCTGATCTTTGCTGTGATCGTTCCGGACTGCACATATTGTGTTGCCACCTCCGGCAGAGAATAATTCATAAATGTGTTAGAGAAAAAAGTCAGCACCAGCATAACCGACAGGAAAACAATTGCCGCATTTTTCACCCAGTCTCTTTTCTTCTTACCACCGTTCTCGTTCATCTTCCGATTCCTCTCCTTATCACTGTTAATATGAAAGCAAACGCCCACATTATCCTTTTACTCCACCCTGGTAAGTAATACCGTCTACCAGATATTCTTCTCCGTACAAAAATACTAAAAGACTGGGCACCATATAGATCGTAGCCACAGCAAAGGCAAGTCCGATTTCTCCGGAATTGATCTTGCTCAGGAATACCGACAATGGATGTTTCTCCGTATCCGTCAGCAGAATCAGTGGCTGTTCCACCATATTCCAATAATCTATAAATATAAGTATCGCTGCGGAACAGATAGCCCCTCTGCACAATGGCATACATATTTTTCGATAAATCTGCCATTCACCTGCACCGTCTATCTGCGCAGCCTCCATAACTCCTACCGGAATTCTCTTCATATACTTTGTCAGCAGAAATACAGCAAAAGGAGAAAAAATACCGGGAAGCCAGATCGCCCAATAGGTATTCAGGGTCTTCATCCATTCCGCCACCAGATAATTCGGAACCAGTGTCACCTGATAGGGCATCAGCATCAGGATGACGTACATAAAAAATACAACGGATCTGAATTTCCCCTTATACCTGGCAAATCCATAAGCCGCCAGAGATGCCACCAATAATTGGAACACTACAATCGGTCCGACCAGTATTACTGAATTCCAAAATTTCAGCAAATAATCCGGACTTTTCAGAAGCACTGTCGCATATTGGCTGAAGGAAACCATATCCGGGATGAACTTCAGGTTCACTTTTTTAGAAATATATACCTTACCGCCCTTATCATTTGTCGCAAATATAGAACCGTAGTTGGACGCTATTTCCGAGGATGCCATAAACGAGTTGGTAATCGTCAGTACTATCGGCATAAGAAACAGTATTGCAAATGCTGCCGCTATGACAGTGGCAATGCCAATTCTGATCTTTCCACGAATGATTTTACCTTTTTTCCTGTTGGATATTCTTCTGAGCTCAGGCGATTGCGGTCTGCGCACCGGTTCATTCATCAGCCTTCCACATCCTTTCCGAAATGATCCTCCACTGCAAACAACAGTCCTATGATCACAACCATCACCAGTGACATCAACATGGCAGCTGCAGACAGTGTCTGATAATCAAGACTCTTGAACTTATTGTTCATAAAGTGCTGCAGCATATAGATAGAGTCATACGGATAGTCTGTCGTCAGCAGATAAATTTCCCTGAATATTTTGAAAGAACTGATCAGGGACATAATCGTAACAAATAAAAAAGTCGAAGACAGATACCTTATCTTAATGTAGAAAAAAGTCTGCAACGGTGTCGCGCTCTCAAGCCTTGCCACCTCCAGCTGATCCTGCGGAATGCTGGCCAATGCTGCCATAAACAGAATCATATTATATCCAAGATTTTTCCACAGGAAAAGAATCACAATAACAAAAATAGAATATTCCGACTTCAGCCAGTCGATCTTCTCGATGCCAAAGACAGACAGCATATCATTCACAGCTCCGTTATAATGAAATAATACCTGCCAGATCAACACTATAGATGCTACAGGTACCATCATCGGGCTTAAAAAAAATGTCCGGAAATAACTGCGAAACGGCAGCTTTGTCTCCAGAACCATTGCCAGGAGTAAGGATAACAATACTGCCAGCGGAACAGCCATTGCTGAAAATACCGCAGTATTATGCACTGCTGTGCGAAATGCTGCATTATGAATCACGTTTTTATAGTTATCCAGAAAAACAAAATTCAGACTGATCGGATTATCCACAAAAGAATAAAAGATAACGACCATAAAAGGCAGCACAAAAAAAGCCAGTACGCCGAGAAAGCTTGGGGCTATAAACAGTCCCGAGCTTCTCTTCAGCTTTCTTACTCTTTTGTCCATTTTGTGCTTTCTTGTTACAGTCACATGCTTCGTGCTCACTGCAATGCCTTCCTTTTCTCTCTGCTATTCCTGTTCCTTGAGATGTCAGCTGTTTTCATTGACATAGATCTGCACACGGCTCTGAATGATATTGGCAACATCAGACGCCGTCTTCTGTCCCTTGAAATAAGCTGCTGCCTCTTCTGTGATAATATTATTAATCTCATCATTTCCTACAGAGACCGGCATAGATGCGTCGATCAGCTCCAGGAGAACATCTACCTCCTCCTGAGTCGGTGTATGATAGGTATACTCCCAGTCACCCCAGCTGATGCCACTTGTACCGTTCTCCGGAATAGGATTTCCATTCTCATCCAGTATCTGATTGCCATTTTCATCTGTCATGTATACAGGATTCATCTCTTTCTCTATCAATTCATTTAATGCAGATTTTCTGCTCGGCAGCCCATATGAAAAAGCTTCATCCAAAGGAGAATTCAGCAAATCTTCAATAAATGCCCACGCGCCATCCTTGTTGCCGGACTTTCCTGCAATGGCATACAGATTGTTCGCTGACATATAGCACCCGCTGTTACCGTTATCATTCGGATATCCTACAAAGGTAACCGGCTCTCCGAACATGGCTTCACTCTCCTGAATAGACACCAGCTGATAAATTCCTGCTGTATTCAGCAGAAGTTCTCCCGCCTGAATCTTCGCAGGAGTGGACTTTGCATTTTCATCATAAGTATATTCATCCGGGAAGGAATTGATAAATTCCAGCACCTTCTGGAAATTCTCAGAATCAAAATTGCATTTTCCGGTGCTCCAGTCAATATAACTGTCCAGATCATATCCTACCAACATATACAGCATAGAGTCCTTGGTCATGCCATCGAACAGCTCAGCATCAGGATGCTTCTGTGCCAGTGCCATGACATCTTCGATGGTCCAGCCCATCTTGTCTCCCACATCTGCTGTTTTACCGACAACTGTGTTCAGCATAAAACTCTTCGGGATACACACAAGCTTATCATCAAAGGTATAGCTGTCAAGAATGCTCTGGAAGAAATCATCCTTGTCAAGCAGTGTACTCTTCTCAAGATACGGGTTTATATCCTCAAAAACTCCCTTTGACGCCAGAGATTTTACATCCAGATTTGACAGATCCAAAATATCCGGGCAATCCGTGCCGGATATAATATCATTGTT
The DNA here is from genome assembly GCA_963650795.1 of Bacteroidales bacterium H4. Classification (GTDB taxonomy): domain Bacteria; phylum Bacillota; class Clostridia; order Lachnospirales; family Lachnospiraceae; genus Acetatifactor. Next base: position 55,162 of record CAVJMX010000002.1, on the reverse strand, counting down.
CAGTGCGGTAATCGCATCACTCCAAGTGGTATCTGTCCAGTTGTTCTCGTCTACATAAGTTTTGATGCTCACATGATACTGCGTATTATTCTTGTTAAATTTTACTGCTGCGGCCTGCAGCGCCTGGTCGGTATATAAGGTACCGATGACGATCTGTGTCTTCTGCGCCACTTCACCGGCAGGAGTCTTTTTAAGCTTTGCCAGGGACATTTCATTTGTGTTCCAGTCAACGATTACCGCAAGGATGTCACCATCCTCCGTTGCAGCGGCATAATTCACATAATCACCGTTAATATCACAGTCCAGCCATTGTAACACTTCTGTTGTTTTCTGATCTGCCAGGGAATATTCATACAGAGTTCCCGAAGAATTTACAAGGAAATCTCCATTGATGCCGCTCTGCAGATTGCCGGTGCTGCTATTTGCGCTGGGAAAGCCTGTGTATGTCTGACCCAGCTTCTTGTTGTCATAATCCAGCTCTGTCAGCACATATCCTGCATTTGCATTGTTATAATAGCTGGCATATACTTTGCCGTCCTTTCCCATGCCAAGATTCTGAAGCCAGCTGCTGTCAATACTGATATCCCCCTGATACTGTCCCTCAGCATCAAACAGACGGACACCCGTTTCGGATTTCAGATAGATTCTGCCCTGTCCGTCAATACACATACCTGCAACATAGGAATTATCTTCATTCTGTGACAAAATATCGGTAAGCTCCTGCTCCCATTGTGCAGTACCCTCCGAATTATATTTACGAAGCCAGGTCTGCTGTGTGTCTGCTTCTCCCTCTGTTGCAGCGTATTGATACTCTATCGTATAGAGATTGCCTTCTGCATCAGCCTGCATTGCATTCAGGCCACCATTATCATTGACAATGGACATAATCTTGACACTGCTTTGGTCTGTCAGAGAGAATTTGCAAATATCATTGCTGCCCTGTGCTGAGCTTCCATCCCATACATTCTCGACATAATACAATTCATCCCCTACCAGATTCATTTGGGAATAGCTGGTATTTTCACTTTCGTTGCCTTCATTGATCGTAAAATACTCCGGGACATAAACATAATCAGCCTGCCCTGCCTCGGAATTCTGCTGTTTTGCAGTATCCTGATTGCCACAGGCTATAAAAGACACCGTCATGACCGCAGCCAGCGCCATCGTTATGCTTCTTTTTACAAATTTTTTTATCATTTTCTCCTCGCTCCTCTTTTGGGCTGTCATTATTTCCGTCAAATCCTCTATCCATTATAACTGATACGTAGCATAAAAGCATCTTAAGATTTTATGAACTTTTGTACAAAAAATCAGACATTCTCCACACAGTACTTGTACTATGCAGAAAATGCCTGTCTGTTGTTTTCAATATTTCTGTAATAAAAGATTCTACCTGACTACACGTACACGGAAGACACCGTCGATCTTCTGCAGGGACTCTACCAGATCCGGTGTTGCCGCATCTTCGATATCCAGCATGGTGTATGCCACTTCTCCGCGGGATTTGTTGGTCATATCGGAGATGTTAATGCTCTTCTCACCGATGACTGCTGTGAACTGGGTCAGCATATTGGCAATATTTTTATGGAAAATAGCAATTCTGCCCGCTTTGCTGCACACACCCATATCACATGCAGGATAGTTGACACTGTTGCGGATATTACCATTTTCCAGATAATCCATCAGCTCTTCCACTGCCATCTTCGCACAGTTATCCTCGGATTCCTCGGTGCTGGCACCAAGATGAGGAATCACGATACAGCCGGGCTGTCCTGCGGTGGTGGGATTCGGGAAGTCGGACACGTAACGGGCTACTTTTCCGCTCTTTAATGCTTCCAGTACATCTGCCTCATCGGCCAGCAGATCTCTTGCGAAGTTCAGCAGGATCACGCCGTCCTTCATCTTGTCGATAGCTTCCTTATTGATCATGCCCTTGGTGGAATCCATCAGAGGTACATGTACGGTAATATAATCGCAGTTTGCGTAGATCTCTTCCACGTTCATCACATGCTTGACGGAACGGCTTAAGTTCCATGCGGCATTGACGGATACGTAAGGATCGTAACCATAGACCTCCATGCCGAGGCTTACTGCGGTATTTGCCACCTTGACACCGATGGCGCCCAGACCGATGACACCGAGCTTCTTGCCCATGACTTCGGTACCGGCGAATTTCTTCTTTTCTTTTTCAGCGGCTTTGGCAATGTCAGCATTGTCTTTGGATGCCTTGACCCATTCGATACCGCCTACCACATCACGGGCTGCCAAAAGCATGCCTGCGATCACCAGCTCTTTTACGCCGTTGGCATTGGCACCGGGCGTATTGAATACCACGATACCTTTTTCCGCACATTTATCCAGAGGGATGTTGTTGACACCGGCTCCGGCTCTGGCTACTGCCAGCAGATTATCCGGCAGATCCATTTCGTGCATGGAAGCACTGCGAACCAGAACGCCCTCTGCGTCGTTAATGTTATCGGTTACTTTATAGTCTGCTGTCAGACGATCCAGTCCCACTTTGGAAATGGGATTCAGGCAATTGATCTGAAACATAGTTTTCTTCCCCCTTATATGTTCTCCGCTTCAAACTTCTTCATGAACTCTACCAGCTTCTCTACACCTTCGATAGGCATTGCGTTGTAGATACTTGCTCTCATGCCGCCTACGGTTCTATGACCCTTCAGGTTCTCGAAGCCTGCTTCCTTCGCCTCTTTCACAAATTTTGCATCCAGTTCTTCACTTCCTGTGATAAAAGGAACGTTCATCAGGGATCTGTCTTCCTTGCGGACGGTACCCTTGAAGAGCTTGCTCTCGTCCAGATAATCATACAGGATCTTCGCTTTTTTCTCGTTGCGCTCCTTCATGACTTCCAGACCGCCCATCTTCTTCAGCCATTTGAATACCTTGCCGCAGATATAGATGCCGTATGCGGGCGGGGTATTGTACAGGGAGTTTGCATCCGCATGGGTCTTGTAACGCAGCATGGTAGGAGTCCCGGGCAGTACATCCTCGGTAATCAGATCCTCTCTGATGATAACGATGACTACGCCTGCGGGTCCGATATTTTTCTGTACACCGCCGTAGATCACGCCGTACTTGGTTACATCTACCGGCTCGGATAAGAAGCAGCTGGACACATCCGCAACAAGCGGCTTACCCTTAGTATTGGGCAAGGTCTTGAACTTCGTGCCGTAGATCGTATTATTCTCGCATATGTACACGTAATCTGCATCTTCGCTGATGGGCAGATCGGAACAATCGGGAATATAAGAGAAAGTCTTATCCTCGGAAGATGCGATCTTATTTGCCTTACCGTACAGGGAAGCTTCCTGGTAAGCTTTCTTCGCCCACTGACCGGTTACGATATAGTCTGCTACACGGTTCTTCATCAGATTCATGGGGATCATGGCGAACTGCTGGCTCGCACCGCCCTGTAAGAACAGTACCTTGTAGTTATCCGGGATATTCATCAGTTCTCTGAGATCAGCTTCCGCTTCCTTAATGATCGTATCATAGGCTTTAGATCGATGGCTCATCTCCATTACGGACATGCCGGTTCCTCTATAATCCAGCATTTCATCGGCTGCTTCCTGTAATACTTCCTCCGGAAGTACGGCAGGGCCTGCGGAAAAGTTATACACTCTTGCCATTTTCAAAGACCTCCTCGATATTTTCTAAATTTTTATAAAAAGCATAGGTATAGAATAAGCTTTTCATTTGCTTTAGTCAACTACATTGTTAAATTATTTTCAAAATGTTCGCATCCGGCACACATTTTGTCAGAAAATGTCTGTTTTATTAATAAAACATTACGACAGGGGTGCCGATCTGTACCATTTCGTATAATTCTTCCATTTTGTCCTTCGGCGTATTGATACAGCCGTGGGATCCTGCCGTCTGGTAGATCTCTCCACCGAATTCTTTTCTCCAGCTGGCATCGTGGATACCGATGCTGCCCTTCACGGGCACCCAGAATTTCACAGGGGACGCATAGCCCGGTCCCCGTAAGATTCGGTCCTTCTGCTTGTTGTAGACGAAATTCACGCCCTCCGGCGTTCCCATACGGCGGCGCATATTGCCGGTGACGATGTCGGTCTCCAGCCGCAGCACTCCTTTTTCGTAATAATACATTTTCTGCTGTGTCATATCCACTTCTATGTAAGTATCACCGATGTCATTTTTCCCATAACAGAATGCTTCTCTCTCATAGGTGGGAATGTGGGACTGCGGGGTACCGGTATGTACACCGGGATCTAACAGATGCTCCATCAGATATGCCACCTCTTTTTTCTGATCCAGCTTGCTGCCGTAGGTGCCGCCCTCGATGGTGATCACATCTCCTCTGGTGCTCTGGAACTGTCTGGTGCGTCCATAGCCGTCATATTCTTCCGCCAATTTCTGCACATACGCTGTCACAGCTTCTTCGTCCAGTACAAAGCTTCCCTTCTCATCCTGCACCGGGAGTCCGTTCTCCGTCACCAGAAAAGAAGCACAGTCCGCCGCCGTCACCGGATGTCTCTCTTCGCCAAAACAATAGACGATATCACAGGTCTGAAATCTCTCAATCTCTTTCCAAAGGTTCCGCAGAGCTTTTTGTGCCTCATCCGGAGCAATGTCATAGTAGCATCCACTGTCCTGTAGATTCAATGTCTCCTGCCCGTTCTCCACATTGTTCTTTAACGCCAAAAAAGCCTTCTCCAGATCGATGCGATTCGTAAGCCCGTCTATGAAGACGTATGCTCCTTCCGCATCCCGGGTAAGGCTGTAATCTTTGCTTTTCTTCTGTTCCGCCTGTACGAAGCCCAGGGCATCGTAGGCTGTGCGAAGTGCTGTCTCATCCACAGTCACCGCAGGTGTCAGTGTCCGTCTGGAATGGAACAGAACATTGTCTATCCACAGATAAGAATTCTGTTCCAGCCGGTAGGCTTCCAGTTCGCTGCGGAAATCTGCCCGATAATCTATGTCCGTAAGAGAGATTGTATACTCCTCTCCCTCTTTATCCACAATGACAATATTCGGAGCTTCTGTATGTGACAGCAGCTCCGAATTCACCTCTTCCACTGTCTTGCCGGTACAGTATACTCCGTTGATCCAGGTATTTACAGAAAAACCTTCTCTGTAATAAAATGCCAGGGCAAAGTACACTGTCAGCAAAAGCAGAATTACGTTCAGCACTGCTAAAACTAATCTTTTCGTTGTCTTTTTCATCAGGACTGCCTTTTCAAATCATCTCCGTCAAACACTTCGCTGATAGGGGCTCCTGCCGGAACCATGGGGAATACCTTATCATCCTCCGGGATCATGCACTCGATCATTACGGGTGCCTTCAGAGCGATGGCTTTCTCGATGGCGGGTGCCACTTCTTCCTTTTTGGTCACGCGGATGGCGGTACAGCCCAGTCCTTCTGCCACCTTACAGAAATCCACTTTATCTTTCAGCACAGTCTGGGAATAACGCTTTCCGTAGAACAGTGTCTGCCACTGTCTAACCATGCCCAGTACCTGGTTGTTGATGACTACCTGGATAATGGGAATGTTGTAACGGCTGGCAGTCGCCAGTTCGTTCATATTCATGCGGAAGCATCCGTCGCCGGCGATGTTGATGCAGATCTTATCCGGCTGACCGATCTGTGCGCCGATACAGGCTCCCAGACCGTAGCCCATGGTACCAAGTCCACCGGAAGACAGGAAGGTGCGGGGCTTCGTATAATGGTAATACTGTGCTGCCCACATCTGGTGCTGTCCCACATCGGTGGAAATAATCGCCTCTCCGTTCGTTACACGGTCGATCTCCTGCATGATATAAGGGCAGGACAGAGTCTCATCGTCGTATTTCAGAGGATATTTTTCCTTTAATTCTTTGATATGCGCTATCCACTCCGGATGTTCCTGTTTGGACAGGCAGGCATTTAATTCGGTCAGCGTCTTCTTCAGATCACCAATCAGAGAAGCATCCACACGGATATTTTTATTAATCTCCGCAGCATCCACATCCAACTGGATAATTCTTGCATTCTCCGCGAACTTCTTCGGATTGCCGGTCACACGATCGGAGAATCTGGCTCCCAGTGCAACTAACAGGTCGCACTCGCTGACACCTAAGTTGGAAGCCTTAGTGCCATGCATACCGATCATACCGGTATAGCGCTCGCTTCTGCCGTCAAAGGCTCCCTTACCCATCAGGGTGTCGCATACCGGAGCATCGATGAGTTCTGCGAACTGTGCCACTTCTTCGCTTGCGCCGGAGATAATGGCTCCACCGCCTAGATAGATGTACGGTTTTTTCGCCTTATGGATCATCTCCGCTACCAGCATCAGTTCTTCTCTGGTGTAACGGGTCACTCTCTCTTCGGGTTCAATGGTCACAGGGGTGTATTCGCAGGTTGCTGCGGTTACATCCTTCGTGATATCGATCAGTACCGGACCGGGTCTGCCGCTTCTGGCAATGTGGAACGCCTTACGGATGGTATCTGCCAAAATCTCCACATTTTTCACGATATAGCCATGCTTCGTGATCGGCATGGTCACACCGGCAATATCCACCTCCTGGAAGCTGTCCTTGCCAAGTAACGGTAACGTAACGTTGGCGGTGATCGCCACCATGGGAACAGAATCCATGTAAGCTGTCGCGATACCGGTGACCAGGTTGGTGGCTCCGGGGCCGCTGGTCGCCATGCAGACCCCTACCTTACCGGTAGCTCTCGCATAGCCGTCCGCTGCATGTGCCGCTCCCTGTTCATGGGAAGTCAGAATATGCTTGATTTCCCCACTGTGCTTATAAAGTGCATCGTAAATATTAAGGATTGCCCCGCCGGGGTAGCCGAATACGGTGTCTACCCCCTGCTCCTTCAGGCATTCTACCAGAATTTCTGATCCTGTTAACTGCATTGCAAAATCCCTCCGGTCTTTTATTATCACTTAGTTCTTCTGAGAAGGTGCTTCCAGTACCGCACCGCGGTTGCCGCTGGTCACCAGTTCATGATATCTTGCCAGGTATCCTGTGGTGATCTTGGGCTCTCTGGGCTGCCATTTTGCTCTTCTGGCTGCCAGTTCTTCGTCGGATACCAGGACATCCAGTTTGTTCTCCGGAATATTGATACGGATGATATCGCCCTCTTCCACCAGTGCGATGGGTCCGCCTACAGCAGCTTCCGGGGATACATGTCCGATGGATGCGCCACGGGAAGCGCCGGAGAAACGTCCGTCGGTGATCAGTGCTACGCTGGAACCCAGTCCCATGCCGGCAATGGCAGAGGTGGGATTCAGCATCTCACGCATACCGGGACCGCCCTTGGGTCCTTCGTAACGGATGACTACCACATCTCCTGCTACGATTCTGCCGGACTTAATAGCATCGATGGCATCCTCTTCACAGTCAAATACTCTGGCGGGTCCTTCGTGTACCAGCATCTCCGGTGCCACTGCGGATCTCTTGACTACGCCGCTGTCCGGTGCCAGATTACCCTTTAATACTGCGATACCGCCGGTCTCGGAGTAAGGATTCTCCACAGGACGAATGACTTCCGGATTCTTATTGACACAATTCTTGATATTCTCTCCTACTGTCGTGCCGTTGGCAGTCAGGCAGTCAAGGTTCAACAGTCCCTTCTTGGACAGTTCGTTCATTACCGCATAGACACCGCCTGCCTCGTTCAGGTCTTCCATATAAGTAGGACCTGCAGGTGCCAGATGGCACAGGTTCGGAGTCTTGGCAGAGATCTCGTTGGCGATCTCCAGATTCAGTTCCACGCCTGCTTCTCTCGCGATCGCGGGCAGATGCAGCATGGTATTTGTAGAACAGCCCAGTGCCATATCTACGGTCAGTGCGTTCCTAAATGCTTCCGGTGTCATGATGTCTCTGGGGCGAATATTCTTCTCCACCAGTTCCATGATCTTCATGCCGGCATGTTTTGCCAAGCGGATACGCTCGGAATATACGGCAGGGATCGTACCGTTGCCGCGAAGTCCCATACCGATTGCCTCAGTCAGGCAGTTCATGGAGTTCGCGGTATACATGCCGGAGCAGGAACCACAGGTAGGGCATACCTTTTCCTCGAACTCTGCCAGTTCGTCCATGGTCATGGTACCCGCTGCCACGCTTCCCACTGCCTCGAACATGGAAGATAAGCTTCTCTTCTGTCCATGTACATGACCGGCTAACATAGGACCGCCGGATACGAAAATGGTGGGAATATTTACTCTGGCTGCTGCCATCAAAAGTCCGGGTACATTCTTATCACAGTTAGGGATACATACCAGACCGTCAAAGCCGTGAGCCATTGCCATACACTCAGTACTGTCGGCGATCAGATCTCTGGTCACTAGGGAATACTTCATTCCCACATGTCCCATGGCAATACCGTCGCATACAGCGATAGCGGGGAATACTACCGGCATACCGCCTGCCATAGCTACACCCATTTTTACAGCTTCGGTGATCTTATCCAGATTCATATGTCCGGGTACGATCTCATTGAAGGAGCTGACGATACCGATCATGGGGCGTCTTCTCTCTTCTTCGGTAAATCCCAGGGCATTGAACAGACTTCTGTGGGGTGCCTGGGCAGTTCCAGTTTTTACGGAATCACTTCTCATAGTTATATCTCTCTTTCTCTTCTCTATTTTAGATGCGTTCAGCTAATAAAGTTCCCATCTCGGTACAGCCTACCTGGGTGCAGCCCTCGGACATAATGTCGCCGGTACGGTAACCGTCCTGCAGTACCTTCTTCACCGCTGCCTCAATGGCATCTGCCTCTTCATCCAGATCAAAGCTGTAACGAAGCATCATAGCGGCACTTAATACGGTAGCAATAGGGTTTGCAATATCTTTGTCGGCAATATCCGGTGCGGAACCGTGGCTGGGCTCATACAGACCGAACTTCGTATCGTTTAAGCTGGCACTTGCCAGCATTCCGATGGAGCCGGTCACCATGCTCGCCTCGTCGGAAAGGATATCTCCGAACATGTTCTCTGTCAGAATGACATCAAACTGTGCGGGGTCCTTCACTAACTGCATGGCACAGTTGTCTACCAGCATATGCTCCAGTGTCACATCGGGATAATCCTTTGCCACTTCCTCTACGACTTTTCTCCAGAGTCTGGAGGAATCCAGCACGTTTGCTTTATCCACGCTGGTGACTTTCTTTCTGCGCTTTCTTGCAATATCAAATCCCTTGATGGCAATACGACGGATCTCGTTCTCATCGTAGGTCAGGGTATCGATGGCTTTTCTCACACCGTTCTCTTCGATGGTCTTGCGCTCACCGAAATACAGTCCACCGGTCAGTTCCCGCATGATCAGCATGTCGAATCCTGCCTTGCTGATCTCCTCTTTCAGAGGACATGCCCCTGCCAGTTCATCATAGAGCACGGCGGGTCTTAAGTTGGCAAACAGGTTCAATGCCTTACGCATTGCCAAAAGACCTGCTTCCGGACGTTTCTCGGGGGGCAGCTTGTACCAGGGGGAGGTGGTGGTATTGCCGCCGATGGATCCCATCAGCACTGCATCTGCCGCTTTGGCATCCGCAATTGCCTCCTCCGTCAGGGGTACTCCGTGGACATCAATGGAGGCTCCTCCCATCAGAATATCTTTATAGATCATTTTATGACCATATTTATGTGCAACTTTGTCTAAGACTTTTTTTGTCTCCCTAACGATCTCAGGACCGATGCCGTCGCCGGGAATACAGGTAATATGTAGCTCCATAGTGTTATTTTCCTCGTTTCTTGTGATATTTCCTGTATTTTCTAAGTAAAATACTTATTTCATAATAACTGATACTATGTGAAATTTCAATATTGAAAATTAACATAAATACAATTTTGCATATTAAAATAAATCAAGAAAAAGGAGCAATACCCACTTTTGGTATTGCTCCTTTTTGGATTCTTCTTAATTCTCGCCGGTCTTCTCAACCTTGCTGATGGCAGACTTCTCCATAGGGATACGGCAATTCTTATTGTTACCGAACTCAACGATTACAGTATCATCTGTAATGTCGATCACGATGCCATAGAAACCGGAAGTGGTCAGAACGCAGTCACCTGTCTCTAAGTTGGACAGCATCGCAGCTACTCTCTTCTGTTCCTTCTTCTGCGGTCTCATGAAGAAAAACCACATTGCACCGATCAATACTGCATATACAAGAAGCATAAGGATCATGCTGGTTCCGGAACCTGCTGCAGCAGCCTCTGACTCAGTTAATAAAATACCCATTTGTTCCTCCATTCCGGCGTATTACGCCTGTAAAACTTTCTGTACAAGTAAGTATGATACACAAAAAAAGCTTACGGGGCAAGTCTTTTTGCATAAAATTGTATGAAATTCCTCTAAACTCCGATGATCCACGGCTTATTCCAGGGGTGTTGCCATGGAATCGAGCTTATGCTTCTTATACTCTGCGAAGCGTCCCTCGTCCAAAGCATCCCGGATCTCTGTCATCATCGTATTGTAGAAATACAGATTATGCAGTACACAGAGACGCATGCCTAACATTTCCTTTGCCTTTAACAGGTGGCGGATATATGCTCTGGAATATCTCTGACATGCCGGACAGCCGCAGCCTTCCTCGATGGGTCTATCATCCAGCTCGTATTTCGCATTGAACAGATTGATCTTGCCGTGGTTGGTATACAGATGTCCGTGACGTCCGTTTCTCGTAGGATATACACAGTCGAAGAAATCAATACCTCTCTCCACGCCTTCCAGAATATTCGCCGGAGTTCCCACGCCCATAAGGTATGTGGGCTTATCCACCGGCAGGTACGGTACTACTTCCTCCAGGATATGATACATCTCTTCGTGGGTCTCGCCGACAGCCAGACCGCCTACCGCATAACCATCCAGGTTCATATCCGCAATTCTCTTGGCATGTTCAATGCGGATATCCTCATAGACCGCTCCCTGATTGATACCGAACAGCAGCTGGTGGGGATTCACAGTGTCCTCTAAACTGTTCAGGCGTTTCATCTCCGCCTGGCATCTTTGCAGCCATCTGGTGGTACGTTCCACGGAATTCTGTACATAATCGCGCTCTGCCTTACTGGGAGCGCACTCATCGAATGCCATGGCAATGGTAGATCCCAGATTGGACTGGATCTGCATACTCTCCTCCGGTCCCATGAAGATCTTATGACCGTCAATATGAGAGCGGAAGGTAACACCCTCTTCCTTGATCTTGCGCAGTCCTGCCAGGGAAAACACCTGGAATCCGCCGGAATCCGTCAGGATCGGCTTGTTCCAGGACATGAACTTGTGCAGTCCGCCCATCTGTTTGATGATCTTGTCTCCCGGTCTTACGTGCAGATGGTAGGTGTTGGACAGTTCCACCTGCGTTCCGATCTGCTCTAAGTCAGCAGTGGACACGGCTCCCTTGATTGCCGCTACAGTTCCTACATTCATAAATACAGGGGTCTGGATCACACCGTGTACGGTGGTAAATTCTCCTCTTTTGGCGCGTCCTTCCTGTTTAATCAATCGATACATCTTCTACATATTCCTCCCAGAATTCTTCTAATGTTATGCCCTGTTCCATGATCACAGGGGCTGCGGCTTTCCCCACATAGCGGAAATGCCACGGCTCATACTCGATCCCGGTGATATTTTCCTTGCCCTCCGGGTATCTTAAAATAAATCCAAAACGACAGCTGTTGGCTGCCAGCCATTTTCCTGCCTTCGTATCGCCGAAGCCTTCATCCAACGACATATACTCATTGCACACAATATCTAATGCCAGTCCGATCTGATGCTCACTGGCGCCCGGTACCGTCACCGCCTGGCTGGAGAGCTGATAAGCTTCCATATACGACATGCCGCGGTTCATATAGCGCTTGATCTTACGGTTGAACAGCATCTGCTGGTATTCCAGATCCCGGTAAGGGGAACAGATCGTCAGATTCACACCGTCCTGCTCCGCAGCTTCCAGCATGGCAAGGAGGTCTTCTAAGATTCTCTTATCGCACTGCATGGAGCCCTTGATGGTACCCAGCTGGAACGTGTAATCCTCCGGGATGGAGTTCTGCTTGTTAATCAGAACCAACCGCCAGTCATCCGAACGGAATTCCTGTTGTTCTACGGAATCTGTGCCGTCTTCTGCTTCCGCATTTTCACTTACGATAGATTCCGAAGCCTGTAAAATATCCGAAGCATCGTATTTATCCACCAGGGCATAGCCGTGGGAAGAACTGTTGTAATCCGACTGTTCCAGCACATCCTCATCTTCTAAGAGTTCCATTCCCGCCATATCCGGTTCCTTCTCCTCCGCCAGAGAGATATTGGCAGCCTCCGTATTCTTCAGTTCATAATCATTTCCCGCATCTTCCGTAATAAACGCCGGGAAGGAAAAACTGCTGTATACCGCAAACAGGAAAAAGGTCCCCAGCATTACGGCAAAACGTTTTCCGTTATTCCTGCAATAATTCCGGACATGAAAAAAAGACATCACAAAAAACAGCAGCGGCACTGCTACCGCCCTGTTCCATCGATTCTTTTTCCCAAATTTCAGAAGTTTTGCCCTGGCTTTCTCTTCCGTTGTTTTTTCCATTTGTATATTCGACCTTTTACTTCCCGTTAGTACTTATGACTTATGATAGCATACTTTATATTCCGTTGCATCCTTTTTCTATAAAAAAGTTGCGATTTTTTCGGGAATTGCGTATAATCAATGATAAAAGAAAAGGAGAACTACCATGGCAGGTTCATCATTCGGTAACATTTTCAAGATCACTACCTGGGGAGAATCCCACGGAAAGGCATTAGGTGTCGTCGTAGACGGCTGTCCCGCCGGGCTTCCTCTCTCCGAAGAAGATATACAGAAATATTTAGACCGCCGCAAGCCCGGCACCAGCGCCATCACCACCCAGCGCAAGGAAGCCGATCAGGTGGAGATTCTCTCCGGCGTCTTCGAGGGCAAGACCACCGGTACCCCTATCTCCCTGATGGTGCGCAATACTTCCCAGATCTCTGCCGATTACAGTGAGATTGCCGAGAACTATCGCCCCGGTCATGCGGATTATTGTTTTGATGCAAAATACGGTTTCCGGGATTACCGGGGTGGCGGACGTTCCTCAGGTCGTGAGACTATCGGGCGCGTCGCTGCCGGAGCGATTGCCGCGAAGATCTTAGAGCAGATGGGCATTACCGTCTTCGCCTACACCCGTTCCATCGGTCCCGTAGACATAGATTTTGCAAAATTTGACCGAAGCACTGCCCGTTCCACCATTACTGCCATGCCGGATGCAGAAGCAGATGAAAAAGCCTGTGCTTATCTGCAGCAGGCAAGAGAAGTCTGTGATTCCGTCGGCGGCTGCATGGAATGCCTCGTGGAGGGTCTTCCCGCAGGTATCGGCGATCCGGTCTTCGAGAAGCTGGATGCCAACCTGGCGAAAGCCATTATGTCCATCGGTGCCGTGAAATCCGTGGAGATCGGCGATGGTGCCGAAGCTTCCCGCCATACCGGCAGTGAGAACAACGATCCTTTCCGCATGGAGAACGGCAAAGTTGTGAAAGTCAGTAATCATTCCGGCGGTATTTTAGGCGGTATGAGCGACGGAAGTCCTGTCATTGTCCGCGCCTATGTAAAACCGACCCCTTCGATTTTCCAGCCCCAGCAGACGGTGAACCGCTCCGGAGAAAATACCGAGCTGACCATCCGCGGACGCCACGATCCCATCATCGTCCCCAGAGCTGTGGTCGTCATGGAATGCATGACCGCCATCACTGTGTTGGATGCCATGATGATGAATATGTCAGCAAAGCTGGATTCCCTTGTGGAGTTCTATCGATAAATTGAAAGTTACGCGAGCAATGAGCCGCGCATAGGCATAGTGAGGACAGCGATGGGCGCTTGCGCACAAATCGCTGTCTTTACTTATGCCGTGATGCGGCGAACGCCGCGATATGAAATAAGATTGGCAGCGCCTTTTGCTGACAATCTTATGAATAGCGTGGCTCATTGCGGAGAACTGCCAATAAATGTGGAGCGCCCGCCTGTGCCCTTTCTTTCGCCTCAACGTGGGCACAGCAGACAGGACAAGCTTCTCTGTACCCTTCTTACGCCTCAACGTGGGCGCAGGAGACAGGAGCAAGCTCCTCTGTACCCTGAAACCAAGGTACGGGGCGTTACACACAAGATTTGACGATTACACCCCGCGTAATGTAAGACTACCGGGGCTTGATTGACTATTATTGATGATTACGCCCCGCATAACGTAAACCACCGGGGCTTAATTGACTTATTATTGATGATTACGCCCCGCATAACGTAAACCACCGGGGCTTAATTGACTATTATTGATGATTACGCCCCGCGTATCGAATAAGCCTGGGATTTGTGCTCAAGCGTCCACGCCCAGGCTTTCTTGTTTTCTATGCGCGGCTATGCTTTCGTAACTTTCAATATAAAAAAGGCATACTCACGCATGCCTTTTCTACATAATCCGTTATAATTAAGCGTTCATCTGAGCGGCAACTTCTGCTGCGAAGTCCTCGTTCTTCTTCTCCATGCCTTCGCCAACTTCGAAACGAACAACCTTAGCGATGGTCAGAGCCTTGTTAACGCTCTCTAAATACTTAGCTACGGTCTGCTTGCCGTCCTCAGCCTTAACATAGGTCTGATCTAACAGGCAGATCTCCTTCAGCTGCTTGGATACACGACCGTCTGCCAGACCCTTGAAGATCTTATCAGATACGATAGCGTCCTTGTCAGCCATAGCCAGCTCAGCCAGAGCAGCTGCTGCTTCCTTGGGCAGGAAGTTGAACAGGTAGTTCATGTTGCTCTTCTTCTCTTCGTAGATAGCCTTATCCTCATCGCTCCATGCGGAACTGTTCATAGCCTTATCGATCAGCTTGTTCAGGATGGGCTTAGGCAGAGATGCAGGATCGTTCAGAGCTGCGTCAACAGTGATCTCCTGTAACTTAGCCAGCTCTTCTGCGGAAATATCATTTCTGCTGATGTAGGTAGGATTCATAGCTGCTACCTGCATAGCGATGTTGGTCAGTGCTTCTCTTGCTGCGTCATCGGATGCACCGTTAGCTGCAACGATAACACCGATACGTCCGCCACCGTGAATGTAGGATACTGCTACATCTCCGGATACCTTCTCGAAACGACGGATGGACAGCTTCTCACCGATAGTAGCGGTCTTCTCTACCAGAGCTTCCTTAACGGTTGCACCTTCGAAAGGAGCAGCCAACAGTGCTTCGATATCTTCGCCATCCTTGCCACCCTGTAAATCGGATGCCAAAGCAGCTGCATTAACAGCCTCTACAAAAGAAGTAAAGGTCTCGTTCTTTGCAACGAAGTCGGTTTCGGAGTTAACTTCGATAACGCAAGCGGTCTTGCCGTCTGCGGAGATTGCTGCACGTGCAACACCTTCTGCTGCGATACGGCTTGCCTTCTTCTCAGCTTTAGCCTGTCCGTTCTTTCTCAGGAACTCAACAGCTGCGTCCATATCTCCATTTGTCTCGTTCAGAGCCTTCTTACAATCCATCATACCAGCGCCGGTCATTTCACGGAGCTCTTTTACCATAGATGCGGTAATTGCCATTTTTTTATCCTCTCTTCTTAATTAATATATTATCCTCAAGAACCCAGACCGTAATGACAGGCATCGCAATCTGGGTTCCTATGCTTCTCTTATGGAATCGGATTATTCAGCGTCAGCTGCAACCTCTTCGATATCCTCTGCTTCGGTAGCTACATCAGCATCGCTGTATACAGCCTCGCCCTGCTTAGCTTCGATGACAGCGTCAGCCATCTTGGAAACGATCAGCTTAACGGCTCTGATTGCATCATCGTTACCGGGGATGATGTAATCCAGCTCTTCGGGATCACAGTTGGTATCGCCGATGCCGATCAGGGTGATGCCCAGTGCATGTGCTTCCTGTACACAAATTCTTTCCTTCTTAGGATCTACAACGAAGATAGCATCGGGAACTCTGGTCATGTTCTTGATACCGCCCAGGTTCTTCTCCAGCTTCTCCCATTCTTTCTTTAACTGAATAACTTCCTTCTTAGGCAGTACATCGAAAGTACCGTCCTGAGACATGGTCTCGATTGCATGCAGTCTTGCGATACGGGACTGGATGGTTCTGAAGTTGGTCAGCATACCACCTAACCATCTCTCGTTTACATAGTACATACCGCAACGCTCAGCCTCAACCTTTACAGCGTCCTGTGCCTGCTTCTTGGTACCAACGAACAGAATGGTGCCGCCCTGTGCAGCGATCTCGGATACTGCCTTGTAAGCCTCATCAACCTTAACTACAGACTTCTGCAGATCGATGATGTGGATACCGTTTCTCTCGGTGAAGATGTAAGGAGCCATCTTAGGGTTCCATCTTCTGGTCTGATGTCCAAAATGAACACCTGCTTCAAGTAACTGTTTCATAGAAATAACGCTCATGTCTTTACCTCCGTTTGGTTAAAATCTTCCGCTTTTCTTTTCTGCCGGGACGCGTTAAGAACCCGGTTAGCTCTGACAAAGACTTCTGTAAAAACAGTAAGCACCATCGTCAAATCGAAAGGCGTGTTTTTTGTCACAACAGTGCGATTATAACATAGGAAAACCCCTGTGGCAAGGGGTTTTTAATGTTTTCCTGTGATTATTTTGGCAATTTCTTCTTCCGAAGTCCCGGGAGCTATTTCATAGATGCCGGGATTGATGCTGCGACTGTATCCGTTATTACATAAATAATTGTCAAATGCTTTCGCATTCTCCACCAGACCTGCCTCATAGAGCATTCTGCTGACACTTCCGGAATCGGATCCTTTCTTAATAGTAATGGTTGTCTGTGACTGTTCCGGTGCTGTGATTAATTCAGGCTCTGCTGTTGCCTCAGGCTCTGTCGTCATTTTCGGCTCTGTGGTTGCCTCAGGCTCTGTCATTGTTTCAGGCTCTGCGGTTGCCTCAGGCTCTGTCGTTGTTTCAGGCTCTGCAGTTGCCTCAGGCTCTGTCGCCATTTTCGACTCTGTGGTTGCCTCAGGCTCTGTCGTTGTTTCAGGCTCTGCTGCGGCTTCCGGCTCTATTGTGGCTTCCGGTGTCTGTGCCGCACTACTCGCGAGTGCAGCCAGGGTCAGTTCGCTGCTGTCCACCATCTCCAGTTCCGAAGCCCTCTCTCTGATCTGCTCATCTGTCAGTGTCTGCGCCTCTTGTCCCTGTCTGCCGGAAAAACTGATTCCTAAAATCAGTGCCGTTACAGCCATTCCGATCCCGAGACCGCGCAGATAATATTTTAACTTCATTATTGTATTTCTCCGTCCTTATCCTTGCTTCGCACGATTCTTATCAGGCCTTGTACAGGTCGATCACAAGCTTTACCTCTCCGACACCCAGTCCCAGTTCTTTGGCAATTGCCACTGTGGATTTGCCCTGTCTGTGCATTTCAAGGATCTTCTCGTTATTGTTCTGCCCCTCCTGCACCGTCTCTCCCATAAATCCGATCTCGGGAGAATTCTCCGGCTGTATAAGAGATTCTGTCCGGGAAGTATCCGCTGTTTTCTCTTCCGCCATCGTCCCGGCGGTCTTATCTGCGGCTGTCTTATCTACGGCGTTCTTATCTGCAGCTGCTTTATTTTCCGCCGTTTTATTTTCCGATGTCTTGTTTTCCGACGCTTTGACCGCCTTATCCATTTTGGATACGGTATCCTTGATATTTGCGTGTTTGCTGTTCAGCATATCATATAAGAACATTACTTCTTCATGATTTTTATGAATCTCCTGTAATACTGTGTCGGAATATTCATTAACTGCCATGATCTTCTCATTGGTCAGACGTTCCAGAGAGCGTTCTGCTTTCTCTATCGCGTCCTCAGAGGTCTCTTCCATTTTGTCCTGCATTTTACTGCGGACAGTGTTCATTTCCTCTTCCACCAGACCGTGGATCTCTTCTTTTGCTGCTTTTTTATCAATTGCTGCGTTTTTTTCCCCGCCAAGCGGCAAAAAGAAACTTCCTGTAAATATTATGATTCCCGCAATCAGCAGGACAATCTCCAAAATACCCATGTTACTTGTTTTTCCTTTGCATTGTCAGATCTTAATATCAAATCCCTGATGCTCTTTTTTCACCACGACACCATCTTCCGGCTGCTTTTTGCGACGTTTGCCGCCGTTGCCCGCATACTCGTTACTTCCTTTTTCTTTGGCGTCGTATTGTCCGGTGTACCAGTCCGCATTGTCACTGCTGTGCACCTCTTTTGTGAGCTGCTCTGTGTGCTTCTGCGTCTGCTGTCCCAGAGTCATCTGTTGGAATGCCCCCTTGTTGTCTTCATTCTGCTTCATCACAGTATAATCCTGTGTCCGGGGGATCGAAGCAATCTCTAAAGAGCCAAATGCCATATCTATGCCTCTTTTCTGTGAACTCTTACAGGGGAGTGGACTTCACATCGCCGTCGATACGCTCAAAACGACAGTAATGATAAGTGCTCTTCACCTGCATGGAAGAATCTCCGATAATGATCGTAGTGCCGGGATATACCTCTCCTTTTACCAATACCATTGCTCTGTCCTGGGGATTGAACTCCAGCTGCAGCTCCTGCATTCGGCGGTTCTTCTCTTCCAGACTCTTTTTCTGTGTCTCCATGATAGCTGCGGAGTTCCGGATATAATTGATCTGATCCGGTGTAAAACGGACCCCTTTGCTCCTTTTTTCTGCAAAGCTGACCAGAATCGGCTGAATGCCCCGGATGGTTTTAACGATCTCCGAGACTTCCTTCTGAAGTCTCATATATTCTGCCTTTTTCTCAGGATCCACACCTACTTCCACCACCGTGGGGGCACCCAGGGTTGCTCCTAAGGTCTTCACTTCGATCTTCTGACCGGCACGTACATGTCCGCCGGTGATGAATCCTCTCTTACCGGTTACCTGAATCTCCGTAGCTGCCGTCACATTGCTGTGCAGGATGGATTCGGTACTGACATATCCACCGGCTGTTGCTGTGGAATTCTCCAAAAATTTCGCCACAATATTGCCGCCGGCTTTCAATATTCCCTTGGTCATGCCGTTCATGCCTCTTGCAATGATAATATTGCCGCCGGCTTCGATATATGCGCCTTCCACGACACCGCTGATGATCACGTTGCCACCCGCCCGGATGACAAAATTGGATGACACATTGCCCCTGATCTGTACACTTCCTTCAAAATCAATATTACCGGTGGACAGGTCCACATTTTCCACTTCGTAGACATCGGATACAAAAACCTTGCCTTCTACCAGGGATACGTGTCCGTCTACCATAGAAGTGATCTTCCTGCGGTCTTCAGAGATCTCAATGTTACGGCCAAATTCCAGATGCGCCTTTTTCACCTGTCTCGGTTTTATCTTAGCGCCCTGTACCGTGGTTCCGTACTCGCCCTCATCCTCTGGGACGATTTCCGCCAAAAGCTGCCCCTTCTTGCAGGGGTTGATCATATTCAGGTGGAAATAATCCACCGTTCCGTCATCATTTAAGGTAGGGCTGGCATGAACATCGGTATTGAAATAATACTTAATATTTGCGTCCGTTCCATGTCTGGGTTCTTTTCCTTTTGCCACCACCAGATCTGTGCAATAGATTCCCTCAGACATAAAGTGATCCTGCAGAACACTCATCTGGATTCCATAGACTATGTTCCGGAATCTCAGATCTTTGATTACACTGTCCATAGTCGCTCTTGTTCCGGTCTGTGATGCAGGATAAAAGCGTAAGGTGACCTGCATGTTATCCTGAGCAACTTCGATACTATATGTCTCCTCCAGTTCCGGACAATCTTTTCTCTCTAAAAAGCAGACGGTGTCTTCACCGTCTAAAATTGCTTTTTTGATCATCATGGGATCGTAATGCAGCGATTCTCTGTCAAGGTATAAGAGAACCTCCTGGAGGTTTATGTCACTGCCCCCGTCCTTGGGCTGTACGAGCCGCAGGCCATAGCCTCCAGGGGCTTTTACTATCTGAAAATATCCGTTCTGCATATGCCTTCCCTCTGCCTTTCCTTCCTGCATTCTGTGCAGATCAATCAGGTTCTATAAAAGTCCCATGTAGTTCCCCATTTTGGTCTTCATCTTCTGTAAAGCACGGGTATGCAGCTGTGATACCCGCGATTCCGATACCTCCAGAATATTACTGATCTCTTTCAGCGTAAGATCCTCATAATAATATAAAGTAACTACTTTTTTCTCTTTTTCTGTCAAAAGTTCCAGTGCTTCTCCGAGTACTTTTGTCAGTTCTTCTTTTTCTATGCTCTCTTCCGGGCTGTCAAATCGTGCCGTCGTATGTCTGCTGTAATCCTGTGAGACATCACTGCCCTGCTCCATGTATTCATTTAAGGATACTAACCCTGTGACTTTCATCTGGGACTGCCAGTCCAGGTATTCCTCGGAGGATATTCCCAATCCCTGTGCAATATCTTCGTCTGTTGCAGTGCGTCCGGTAGTCTGCTCCACTTCCTTGATGACAGCATCGATTTTTTTCTGCCGCTGTCTGATCGTCCGGGGAATCCAGTCCATTTTTCGGATCTGGTCAAGAATCGCGCCCCGGATGCGCAGACTGGCATAGGTCTCGAACTTTACTTCCTTCATGCAATCGAACTTGTCGATGGCATCGATCAGTCCAAAGATACCATAGCTTACCAGATCTTCATAATCCACGTTGTATCCCAGGTACATACTCAGTCTTCCGGCTACAACTTTCACAAGCGGAGCATATTCCATTATCAGCTGTTCCCTGGTCTCCGGTCGCTTATTAGCAGCATATTCTTCTAATAACCTTTTCTTACCGGTTTCATCCATTCGATTCGCTTACACCCTTCTGCCCTGCGTCTTCTTCCGTCGCAGCTGCTTCTTCCGCCTTCGCTTCCTGCTCCTGCTTTGCCTTCTCCTCGTTCTGCCTGTCAAATCGGTCCAACAGCAGACGAATCGCACTTCCCAGGCAATAAAACAAAAGCATCACCGCAAAAAGCGCCACCAGGCTTGCCAACACTGAGTATGATCTTACCAATGTAATGATGCAGGTGCATGCACCCGCGATCAGCATCAGAAGCAATGGCATGTTCTTTCTGTTCATAATCTTCTTCCCATCTAAACCCTGTCAGATCACCGATTCATCTCTTCCCACAGCACGGATATGAAATTCTCCGGTCTCGGGATAGAAGGTTACGGTTCTTCCGTAGTTTTTACCTGTATCTTCCGCAAGAATGGGGATACTGATCTCTTTCAGCTTTTTCTTGACCGCTTCTACGTTGCGTTCCCCCACCTGCATCATATCGTTACGTCCCTGAAATGTGAACATGGTGGCTCCACCGGCGATCTTGGCAACCATTCTTGCCTTCCTTGCACCGAGCTTTTCCATCTGCCTGACCAGTTCGTCGATTCCCGTATCTGCAAATTTTGCGATATTCTGGTTACTGTTGCGGATTGTAGTGCTGTCCGGCAGCATAATATGTGCCAGACCGCCTATTTTCGTCACCGGATCGCGGATTGCTATTCCCACGCAGGATCCCAGTCCCAAAGTCGTCACTCCGTCAGGACTTACGCAGGTCTTCAGATCCGCCATTCCTACTTTAATTATCTCGCTCATTCTGCTCCCCTTCTTCTGCTTCTACCTTCCTTATTCCACCGATATTCCCAAAGATGACAGGATTTTGGGATAGGATTCAATATCAGGAACCAGAATGAAATAACCGTCGATCTCTACCTCATCATAGAACTGTGACTGAATCAGTAAAATCTTATCTCCCAATGTTCCGAATTCAATGGCGGGCACACTTAAGATCGCTCCTGCCATATCCAGAGTCAGAGAGGGAGGAGTCGGGATGATCGTCAGATTCGTCAGCATAGACAGGGAATTCAGATAGGCACCTGTAATAATGTTGCCGATCTCCTTCATGGCTGAAAATTCAATCTCCGAAAATCCATCCTGCTGTACCATATCCCCCAGTATCTTATGAAGAAGATGTTTTGCACTGTTCTGTTCTACCAAAAACATCATGCTGCCGGTAATGTCACCTTCCACTCCTAAGAAAACTCCGACCATTACCTGCTCTTCTCCGCCCATCAGGGCTCCTACTTCGTTAAAATCCAAAAGCTTTACCTGCGGTACTTTCATGTCCACCTTACAGTTAAGCATCTGGGAGAGTGCTGTCATAGCGTTGCCCGCTCCAATATTGCCGATTTCCTTTAAAACATCCAGATATGTTTCCGAAACTTTCTCTAAACTCAGATCTCCCATGGATCCATCTCCTTTATGCATTTTCCTCCAGTGTAATGGAATTCAGATCCAGTAAAGAGATCAGTTCCCCATTGTGTTTACCGACACCCGTGATGAAGCTTTTCCTGCCTTCGCCGGTATGCTGAGACATTTTTTCAATCTGACTGGTGCCGAGAGTAACAACCTCCTTCACTTCGTCAACAATAATTCCTACGCTTCCCTGCTGCTCCTGCTTCAAAATAATGATTCTGGTAGCACGGGTCATGTCGTCTGCCTCCAGTCCCATTTTCAGTCGAAGGCTCATAACGGGCAATACTTCTCCACGGAGATTGATCACACCCTTCAGGTATGCAGGCACTTTGGGAACTCTGGTGATATGCTGCATTCTTACAATATTATCGATATAGCGGATATCAATGCCGTACTGTTCTTCTCCGAGGCGGATCACAATATACTGGAAAAATTCCTCCTCAACCTTACGCTCATCTCCGGCCTTTAATGCTTCTCTCATGCTAAGTTCTTCCATAACTGTCATCTCCCTCCTTACAGTAATGCATTGGCATCCAGGATCAGTGCTACCTCACCGTCTCCGAGGATCGTTGCGCCACTGATGAATTTGCACTGCTTGATGTATTTTCCAAGAGACTTGATAACGATCTCCTGCTGTCCGATCAGTTCGTCGATGACAAGGCCTGCCATCTTGTCGCCCTTCTTGACGATAACAACGATCAGGTTGTCCTCCGGGGATCTGGTGCTCCCGACATCCAGCACTTCTGTCAGACGGATCAGAGGGATTACAGTTCCTCTTAAATTGATGACCTCTTTATTCTCAACCAGCTTGATGTCCTTCGGGGAGATATCTTCAATCGTCTGGATAGATCCCAGGGAGATTGCATACTTTTCTCCGCCTACGACTACCATCAGAGCCTGAATGATCGCAAGGGTTAACGGCAGACGGATCGTCCAGGTACTTCCCTCGCCCCACTTGGACTTCACTTCCACTTCACCGCTTAAGGATTCGATCTTGGACTTCACGACATCCAGTCCCACACCTCTTCCGGATACATCGGTTACCTTCTCGGAAGTAGAGAAGCCGGGCTGGAACAGCAGATTGATAATATCCTTTTCCGGCATGTTGGCTGCCTGCTCTGCGGTTACCAGATTACGCTCGATTGCTTTATTCTTAACAGCTTCCACGTCAATACCGTTGCCGTCATCTCTTACTTCGATGACTACGTTATTGCCATCCTGATATGCATCCAGGAAAATAGATCCCTGCTCCGGCTTTCCGCGCTGTGCACGCACTTCTGCGGACTCCAGACCGTGATCGGCAGAGTTACGGAGCAGATGCATCAGAGGATCTCCGATCTCATCCACCACGGTACGATCCAGCTCAGTCTCTTCACCGGTCATATACAGTTCCATCTTCTTATCCAGCTTCTTGGACAGATCCCGGATCATTCTGGGGAACTTCACAACAACGCTCTCAATAGGTACCATTCGTACCTTCATCACGGATTCGTGGAGATTCGTGGTAACATTCTCCAGATATTCAATCTGCTCATTGAAAGCAGTATTGTTACCCTGGTCGCTGCTGGATGCCGCTACCAGAGAGTTCTTTGCAATGATCAATTCACTTACCAGATTCATCAGGGAATCCAGTTTTTCAATATCCACACGTACGGTACGGTTCACTACCGGCTTATTTGCAGGCTTCTTCTCCGGAGCCTTGGCTGCAGCCACGGGTTTTTTCTCTTCCCTCTTAGGCTCTGCCTTAACTTCCGCTACGGCTTCCTTTTTCTCCTCTACGGGTTCGACAGTCTCTTCTTCGGGATGATAATTCTTGGTCTTCTCCAGCTCCAGAACGCCACCGGTTACCTGTGCGATCTCGGATACGCTCTCGGCCGCCTTGATGATATCATCCAGGGAATAATCGGATAATACGATCAGAGTGAAATCCTTATCGAATTTCTCATCTTCCACATCCTGTGCGCTGGGCATGGATACGATGATCTCACCTTTTTCTTCCACTGCCTTGAATACCAGAAAAGCTCTTGCTGCCTTCAGTATGCAGGTCTCCTGTACCACCACATTGATTCCGTATACATTTTTGCCCTGTTTCATAGCCTCTCTGATCACACGGATCTGGCTGTCGTCAAAAGCAATGTCATTCCATTTTTCAGTACCTTCTGTGCCGGCTTCCGCTGTGGGCACTGCAGCTGCGGGTGCTTCTTCCTTTGCTGCGGGTGCTTCGGTCTTGCCACCGTTTAAGATATCGTTCAGTGCTTTGATGAGGTTCTCGTTGTCATTGGTTCCCTCATCAGAGGTCTCCTGAATATTATTCTTGTATTCCTCCAAAGCATCCAGGCACTGGAACAATACATCGATCATCTCCGGCTTTACTTTAATGTTACCGTTACGCACTTCCGAGAACACATTCTCCATATCATGGGTCAGATTCTGCATGCGCTTGTAACCCATGGTTCCCGCCATTCCTTTCAGGGAATGTGCCGCACGGAATATCTCATTGATATTGTCCATGTTCTCAGGGTCTGACTCCAGTTCCAGAATCTGTGTATTCAGGTTCTGCAGATGTTCATTTGTTTCATCCAGAAAAATTTCAAGATATTGGCTTACGTCCATCTCTTCCTCCATTCTGCCTGCCACGGTATCGCCGAAAGCGGCATGTATTGCTTACTTGCTTACTCCTACATGCAGTATGATCTCCTGGGCTATCTGGTCTAAGGGTACTACCTGATCGGCAAGCCCTGCCTGGATTATACTTTTAGGCATTCCAAATACTACACTGGTATCCTGATCCTGTGCGATCACATATGTCTTCCCGGAAGATTTTAATTTGCTGATTCCTTCCGTTCCGTCTGCTCCCATGCCCGTCATTACGGCACATACTACCGTATCAAAACGGCTGTTTTGCAATGATTCATACATATAATTTGCACAGGGTCTGACACCCTCTCTGTAAGGCTCCTCCGACAAATGCAGGGTATGTCGTCCTGCCGGAGAAGTGACGACATTCAGGTGTTTACCGCCCATAGCGATATAGACCCATCCCTTTTTCAGTTCTTCTCCCTCTGCTGCTTCCTTTACATGAAGCTGACTCAAATTGTCCAGTCTCTCTGCCAGGGATGCTGTAAATCCCACCGGCATGTGCTGTACAACTAACACCGGTGCATCTAAATTGGCCGGTAGAAGAGGGATCACGGACTGAAGCGACTTCGGACCTCCCGTGGAGCTGGCGATCGCTACGATCTTGCTGCCGGACACGCTGACCGGATGATGATTGATGATCTTCATCATCTCTTTTACGGTGCTCTTCTCTTCGGAAAGCTTTTCCTCCGCAGCAAATGTCGGCAACTTACTGTTTGCTACCACATTCAGTGTTCGCAGAAACTCTCTTCGGAAATTCTCGCCCCGGCAGTCCACTGCACTGTCCGGCTTATGTACAAAATCCAGTGCTCCCAGTTCCAGAGCATCCAGCGTAGTTCTGGCGCCTTCCCTGGTGTCGGTACTCGCCATCATCACTCGGACCGGAATCTTGTATTTCCGCAGCTCCTGTAACAACTGCAATCCGTTCATTCGCGGCATATTTACATCCAGGACTACCGCATCGTAGCTGTTTCTGCTCAACAGGTCAAAGGCTTCCAATCCGTCTTTTGCCCTGTCAGCCACCTGGAATCTTATGTCTGCATCTATTATATCACACAGTATTCTTCTCATAAGTGCAGAGTCATCTACAAGCAGTATTTTTTTCGGCATTACTACATTCTCTCCTTTTTGCGGCTCTTACGTTCTTCTTCGAATATAAAACGTATGATCTCTTCCCGGGTATTCACATCCAGATTGTAGTACTGGACTCTGTGTTCAAAGGTTCCCTTTCTGTTCTCCAGTTCCCGTACCGCCAGCACCTTGCCTACCACATCGTATTTTTTCCTCTCGCCGTCCTTCGTGAACAAATGATAACTGCACAGGATCAGGCTGCCCGGTTCGTATCTCTGCGTTGACATGAACCGTAATCCCCCGCCGCTGATATCTACGATAACACTATGCTTCAAAGGAAGTCCCGGCTGTAATTCATAGGGAGAATTTTTCTCCAGTGCCTCGATCTCTTCCTCCTCCAGATTCCTGGCACACATGTCTAGAGCACAGCTGAAACGATAATATTCTCTTCGCTGATATTTTCTGAGATTGCTGGTCAGTTCCATGACCAACACGTAGACATTGTTGCTCTTATAACGGTCCACTATTCTGGCAAAACACTGATACAGGCTGTTCTCCTCAAAAAACACCATATCATATTCGCTCTCCACTGGCAGAAGGATCAGTTTGGTCTGTTCCATTGGCATGGAAATCTCCAGAGTGTCCTCCGAGAGAATCTGCAGCACACGGCTCTGATATGTCTTTGTCGTATTTTCCGCACCTTTTTCACCCAGCCCGCGTTCCAGCGCCCGGAGTTCTACTTTGGATCCTTCTTCCACAAATCTGGACAACATATTTTTGTACCTCACTTATCTGGATTGTTTTGCAGCTCCATTCCTGGTTCCTATAATGTGTGAGAAAAAAGCTGCCATTCCGCGTCTTTTCTGTTCCTCCTGTGCCTTGTCGCACAGTCTTCGCGCGATCCGCTCATATGCCTGACTGGATTTTGCCCCGGGGTTCTGTATGGATACCGGTACCTGCTGCATCACCGCCTGCACGACCTGCGGATCCTGCGGCACACATCCCAGATATTCCATAGAAGTCTTCAGGTATCTGGTGACTACCGCATTCAGTTTATCGAACAATATCTGTCCTTCCTTCACATTATCCACCCGGTTGGCTACCATTTTGACCTTGGTATAATCTTCCTCGAACCTCGGATGTCTGTACAAAGCCTTCAATAATGAATAAGAGTCTGTGATAGAAGTCGGTTCCGGTGTGGTCACCAGAAGTACTTCTCCGCTGGCCACTAAAAATTCCAGCACGCTTTCCGAAATTCCTGCACCGGTATCCACAATGATCACATCTGTCACAGCATCCAACTGGGCCAGATTCTGTATGATGCAGGTCAGCGCATCCCGCCCCAGGTTCGACATGCCAGCGATGCCCGAGCCACCGGAGATAAAGCCTACCTCCATAGGTCCCCAGGTAATGATGTCGCTGATGCTCTTGCCCTCATAGACCAGATCACACAGATTGTGCTTCGGTACCGTTCCGAACATGATCTCTATGTTAGCCAGTCCAAAGTCCGCATCCAGAATGATCACTCGTTTCCCCATTTTACGAAATTGAATTGCCAGATTGATGGACATATTGGATTTTCCGACACCTCCCTTGCCGGAGGTGACGGTAATGACTCTTGCAGTAGGTCGTATCTGCTGATTTGCTTTAATGATCCTTAACTGTTCCGCCTGATCCATTTTCCCGCGCCTTTCTGTAAAAGCTTATTCCTTTCCGCCAAGGATCTGCTTCACTGTCTTCTGTGGATTGAATGCTTCCATATCGTCCGGAACATTCTGTCCGCAGGTCACATAAGCGATCGGCGCATCGGTATAAAGCTTCATATTCAGCAGATTCCCCACTGCCTCTGTTTCATCCAACTTGGTAAAGATCAGCTCAAAGTCTGCGATCTTACCGTAACAATCCGCAATCCTCTGAAGATCCCTGTATTTGGTAGTTGCACTTAAAACCAAAAACACCTGATAATTTCCCGGTTTCTTCAGTGCTGCCACCATTTCCTTCATTTTCTCCAGCTGATCCGTATTCTGATGTGATCTCCCCGCTGTATCTATAAAAATATAATCACAGTCCCAATAATCCTCCACCGCTGCCTGCAGTTCCTCCGGGGTATAGATGATCCGAAACGGAGTCTCTAAAATATTTGCATAGGTTCTGAGCTGTTCCGCTGCAGCAATACGGTAAGTGTCTGCCGTCAAAAGTGCTACTTTCTTTTTCTCTTCCACACAATATCTGCCGGCAAGCTTCGCTATGGTAGTCGTCTTACCCACTCCCGTAGGTCCGATGAACAGTACGATTCTGGGGCCTTTCTCTGAAGGAGTGATTCCTTCGGATTTTCCGAATTTGAGTACCATCTTCTGATAGATATTAGCCAGCAGATAGTCAAATGGCAGATCTGCTTTTTTTGTCTTCGAAGCGTCCTCCAGAATGCTGTTGACATATTTTTCATCCATTTCATTATCCAGCATCTTATTATACAGAAGTCGTATGAATTTATCCTGTTCGGGATTTTTCTCTTCTTCCTTTTTCTCCGCAACAGCCATATCCTGGGGCTTATCCTCTTTTCCTTCGGCATCCGGTACATCCTGCGTCTTTGTGGATTCTTCTTTTTCGGACTGTCTGTTATTTAACTGGCTCTCTAGCAGTGTCTGTAAACTGTCCAGCTTTTTTTCGATGTTCTCTGTGCTGTTTTTTGCTGACAGATTCTGCTGCTCCGTCCGGATCTCCTTATCCGCTGCTGTCCGGAGTATGCTGCCGTATTGCGGTCTTGCCGGTGCTTCCTCCTCCAGTGCCGCGGTAACCTCTATCTGCTTCGGTAACAGGAAAGCAAACAATCCTTTCTTTTTTACCTCACGCACATTCATGATCACAAGGTTACTTCCAAGTTCCTTTTTCGCAGCCTCTGTGGCTTCCGCTTCTGTCTTCCCCGTAAATTTTTTGATTATCATACTAATCTCCATTCCGCAGACGGTTCCTTTTTATTTTTCACACTATCCCTGGCTCCTGTGGCGGTTCACTGTACCTGTTCTCAGGCTGTGACCATTCCCACAGACTGTAATTCCACATTGGATTCCACTTCATTGTAGGATACCACGACCAGATCCGGATAGTAATCTTCCGTCAGTCGTTTAAAATACATTCTTACAATGGGAGATGTCATAATAATGGGAGTCTTTCCCATATTTTCCAGTTTTTTGATCTCCTCTCCCACCGCATTCAGGATGGCTTTGCTCCTGGCAGGATCTAGATTTAAGTAAGCTCCCGTCTCCGTCTGCTTCACGCTTCCCATCACCTCCTGCTCGATCTTCGGATCCAGTGTCAATACACTGGTAGTCTCATGAGAAGGAAAATATTTTGTGGAAATCGCTCTCTTCAGACTCTGTCTGACATACTCCGTAAGAATATCCGTATCTCTCGTCGTCGGTGCATAATCCGCCAATGTCTCTAAAATCGTCAGCAGATCTCGTATGGAAATACCCTCTTTTAAGAGATTCTGCAGTACTTTCTGAATCTCACCTAGCCCAAGCAGCTTCGGTACCAGTTCGTCCACCAGGGAAGGATTGTTCTCCTTGACATTGTTGATCAAGTTCTGAACATCCTGTCTGGTAAGTAGTTCTGCAATGTGCTGGCGGATGATCTCCGTCAGATGCGTGGCAATAATGGAAGGCGGATCCACTACGGTATAGCCCAGGCTCTCCGCACGTTCTCTCTGTCCCTCCGTGATCCAGATCGCCGGCAGATGAAAGGAGGGCTCAAAAGTAGGAATGCCCGTGATCTCCTCTTCTACGTATCCGGGGTTCATCGCCATATAATGGTCAAACAGGATCTCACCTTCGCTGACCTGAATTCCCTTAATCTTGATAATATACTGGTTCGGATTCAGCTGAATGTTATCACGCAGTCGGATGATCGGCACCACTGTACCCAGTTCCAATGCGATCTGTCTTCGAATCATAACAACACGGTCTAACAGGTCGCCTCCTTGATTTACATCCGCTAACGGAATGATACCGTAGCCGAATTCCAACTCGATAGGATCCACCTGCAACAGGCTGTTGACATTCTCCGGCTGCCTGATTTCTTCCGCCGTAGCCTCTTCACTGTCTACCTCCTGCTCAATCTTGGCTGTCTCGATAGTTCCCTCGATATTTCTCGCCACAATGATAAATACCAGTCCCAGTCCAACGAACAGGATCGTATTTAACTGTGTCACAAATCCCAGGATCGCCAGCATGGCACCTACCAGGTACAATGCCTTCGGCACACCGAATAACTGGCTGACCAGTGTGGTTCCGAAATCTGCGTCCTTACTTCCTTTGGTCACCAGGATACCGGTGGACAGAGAGATCAGCAGTGAGGGGATCTGGCTCACCAGACCGTCACCGATGGTGAGGATCGCGTATTTATTCAGAGCTGCGGTGATATCCATGCCCTGTCTCGTCACTCCCATGACGATACCGCCCACGATATTGATGGTTGTGATCAGAAGACCCGCTACTGCGTCTCCTTTTACGTATTTCACGGCACCATCCATGGAACCGAAAAAGCTTGCTTCCTCCTGGATCTTCTCTCTACGTCTCTTTGCTTCCGCATCCGTGATCGCTCCTGTATTCAGATCAGCATCGATCGCCATCTGTTTACCGGGCATGGCATCCAGGGTAAATCTCGCCGTTACCTCGGATACACGTTCAGAACCTTTATTGATGACCATGAACTGGATCAGGATCAGAATAATGAAGATAATAACACCGATGACCAGATCACCGCCGCCTACGAACTCGCCGAAAGTCTCCACAACATTACCCGCATTACCGTCTCGTAAGATCAGACGGGTAGAGGATGTGTTCAGCGCAATACGGAAGATCGTGGTGAACAGAAGCATTGTCGGGAAAAAAGACATATCCAGTACTTCCTTGCTGAACATTGTGGCAAATAACACGGTCAGCGCAATGGAAATATTGATAGCCAGCAGAATATCCAGAAGCCAGGAAGGAATCGGCACAATAAACATGATGATCGCCGCCATAATGTAGAGTGCTACCCCCACATCCGCTTTTTTTATTTTCATCTGTGCCTTACCTCCTTTCTGTCTGTGTTTTTTCTAATCTTAATTTTTTTCTATACTTTTCCCTGCAGATGATATACAAATGCCAGAACCTCCGCCACCGCCTGATATAATTCCGGCGGCACAGCCTGTCCCACATCCACATTTGCATACAACATTCTCGCAAGTGGTTTATTCTCTACTATTTCAATCTTATGCTCTCTGGCAATCTCTTTGATCTTAGCTGCCAGATTATCCGCACCTTTGGCGATCACAATAGGTGCCTCCGCCACCTCGGGATCGTATTTTATAGCAGCCGCATAATGGGTGGGGTTGGTGATGACCACATCCGCCTGGGGAAGGTTCTGCATCATTCTCCGCTGGGATACTTCCCGCATCTTCTGCCGGATACGTCCTTTGACCTGCGGATCACCTTCCTGCTGTTTGTATTCTTCTTTAATCTCCTGTTTGGTCATCCGCATGTCCTTGCTGAACTTGTACTTCTGGTAGATGAAGTCTGCCGCAGCAATGATCATGTAGATCAAGGAGATCCGGATACCTAAGTCCGTCACTGTCTCACCAATCAGAGCGATCGCCTGGGTCAGATCCATGTCATATAAGGTATACAGTATCGGCCATTTGTCCTGCAGGTAATTGTAGCATATGTATATGATCAGTCCAATCTTCAACAAAGATTTGATCAGCTCCACCACGGAATTGACGGAAAAGACCCTCTTGAATCCGGAGACCGGACTCAGTTTGGAGAATTTGGGCTGCATCGGTTTGCCCGTAGGATGCCATCCCACCTGCGCCACATCGCTCAAAAAGGCTACCGCAAAGCCTATCAGTAATATCGGTGCCATAATGATCACAGATTCCAGCATCATATTACGAAATACAATATTTGCATCTGTCTGTGGCATATTTCCGTGCCAGAAGGTTACGACTTCCGGAATCTTATCATAAATCGCAGAAAACACATTTATGAACTGATAGCCCATGTGTCCCACCCACAGCTTCAATACCAGGAACACCGCAAGGAGTCCCAGTCCGTTGGCGATTTCACGGCTTTTTGCTACCTGACCTTCTTTTCTGGCATCTGTCAGCTTTTTCTCGGTAGCGGGTTCTGTTTTCTCTCCGCCCTGTCCCTCTGCGGCAAAGAATTGCAGATTGTATTCTAAGCTCACATCATACCTCCGATAAAGGACACCACCATCTTCTTCATCTCCTGATAGACAAAATCCGCCGCTCCCGGCAGCATTCCCGCTGTCAGGAACATTGCTGCCAGTCCCGTCAGCACTTTCAACTGAATACCGACTGCGAACATGTTCATCTGCGGCGATACTTTCGCCAGTACACCTAAGATTGCATTCAGTAATAATGTTGCACAAAAAATCGGCAATACAATGCGAAAGCCGATCATGATATAGTCATTCATAAATTCGATCATGGACTGTAACAGGCTGTCTGCGTGGAACACCACACCATTCACCGGGATCAGCACAAAGCTGTCTGCCAGTGCCCCAAACAGGTAGCGGTACATTCCGGAAGCGATCAGCATCAGCATAAATGAATACTGATACAGTACACCGGTAATACTGGTGCTCTCTCTGGTCGCCGGATCCATCAGTGTCGCCATGGAAAGTCCTGTCTCCATATCTGCGATCGAACCGGCAAAATTAACGATCGCCATACAGATATTTGCGCCAAAGCCGATCAGCAGACCGGCGATTGCCTCTTTCATAACAATCACGGCATATTCCATCACCGTGTCAAACACCACTGCATCCACCGGTGTCAGTGTCTCATAGAGCAGAATTGCCGTAAATGCGCTGATACCGATCCGGATCCTGGCAGGTGTATCATTCATTCCGAAATAGGGAGCGATATACACAAAGCAGGATACCCGGACAAAAATCAGCAGAAAATATTCAAAATCGTATATGGAAAACGAAAAATCTATCATGTAGTCATCCCATCACCTGTGTACATACTGGCTGAAGCTTGACCAGAGCTGCACAGTGTATTCCACCATGGTATTCATCATCCAGCTTCCCAACAGGACAAGTGTCAGAAATATTGCAATGATCTTGGGTACAAATGTCAGTGTCTGTTCCTGAATGGATGTCACTGTCTGGAAAATACTGATGACCAGACCAACGATCAATGACACCAGAAGCACAGGAAGGGATACCTTGATGATCACATATAACGCATTATTTGTCATTTCCGATACTGCATCAATCGTCATAACAAAACCTCATCTCCCGGTTAATAGAATGTCTGCACCAGCTGTCCTATAATCAGTGCCCAGCCGTCAGCGAGAACAAACAACAATATCTTGAAGGGCATGGAGATCGTCGTAGGTGGCAGCATCATCATACCCATACTCATCAACGTGGATGCAACTACCATATCGATCACGATAAAAGGAATATAGATCATAAATCCGATCCAGAACGCAGTCCGAAGCTCACTGATCATAAAGCTGGGAACCAACACGGAATTGGGAATGTCATCCAGTGTTCCATCCCACTCCAGTCCTGCAATATCCATGAACAGCTCTACATCTTTCACCTGTGTCTGGGGATACATAAATTCCCGCAAAGGTGCCATACCTTTTTCCAAAGCTTCACTCTGGTCTATGGTACCTTCCTCAAAAGGCTGTATCGCTTCTTCATTGATTCTGGTAATGGTAGGTTCCATAATAAAAAAAGTCAGGATCAGCGCCAGCCCGATCAGGATCTGGTTCGGTGGTGCCGTCTGCGTGTTCAGGGCAGATCTGGTAAAATGCAATACAATAATGATCCTCGTAAAAGAGGTCATCATGATGATGATCGTAGGAGCCAGCGCGATCAGTGTCAGAGTGATAAGAATTCGCAGTGCTCCGTTGATCTGTCCGTTACCGTTATTGTAAGTAATGCTGACCGTGTTCGCAGTGTTCAGACTTCCCACCTCTTCCGGTGTGGTAGCCGTTCCCGCCGGATTGATCACGGTAGATACCTCGGTATCCCCCGTCAGATGACGCTCTGTCGCATGTACCTTCACCGGGGGGCAAATACACAATATGCCCACCGTGACCAGCAGGCATACTATATAAATAACCATCTTTAATTTTCTGTCGGAATCAAAATCAATGATATTTCTCTTCATTCTCTTTCTTCGCCGCACGTTCCAATATCTCCCGGAAGCCGGAAGTATTTTCCAATGTTGACATGTCCTTTAGTTGTTCTGCGGGAATCTCTCCCAGAGTCGTCACAGTATCCTTGCAGACCGCAACAGCAAAATAAGTCTCTCCGACCCGGATCAGTTGAATGTATTTATTGTTGGCGATCCGGACGGTCTCTCTTACTTCAATATTGCTTTCCGCTCCCTGTTTTTTCTGGTATCCTGCGATCCATTTTGTCACCCATGCGGTTACCGCCAGTACTGCCACGAAGATCAGCAGTACTGTAATAAACTGGGCATAACTGTCTGCTTTTCCGGTGAGTATGATCATTAACCCACTACCTTTTTCACTGCTTCGATAACACGTTCTGCCTGGAAAGGTTTTACGATGAAGTCTTTGGCACCTGCCTGTATGGACTCGATAACCATCGCCTGCTGACCCATTGCAGAACACATGATCACCTTAGCACCTCCGTCGATCTTCTTGATCTCTTTCAGTGCCTGGATGCCGTCCATCTCCGGCATGGTAATATCCATAAGTACCAGGTCGGGATTTACTTCCTTGAACTTCTCCACAGCCTTCAGTCCGTTCTCTGCTTCACCGGCAACATTATATCCGTTTTTGGTCAGGATGTCCTTGATCATCATCCTCATGAATGCTGCATCATCACAGATTAAAATATTTTTAGCCATTAATTTTTCCTCCGTTTATTTGGTCTATTCTCTGCTTATTTTATGATCTCCGTAATTCTTACACCAAAGCTCTCTTCAATCACAACTACTTCGCCCTTGGCTACGAACTTGCCATTCACCAATACATCGATCGGTTCTCCGGCGATACGGTCGAGTTCTATGATCGTTCCCGGCGAGAAGTCCAGAATATCGGATATGGACTTTGTCGTCCTTCCGAGTTCTACGGTTACCTCCAATGGTACATCTTTGATCAGGCCAATGTTCTCCTGCCCCGTCATTCCCACCTGATCATTGGAAAAACTCTGGAACTGTGCGGGCTGTACATTCACATTCTGTACATTCTGTCCAGGCATTCCCATCTGATTCATCATGCCCATGCCATTCATGTTACCCATCTGGTTCATGCCATTCATACCCATGGAGCTGTTGCCCATAGGATTCATGCCGTTCATGTTACCCATTTGGTTCATGCCCATCTGGTTCATTCCCATGTTACCCATAGGATTCATGCCCATCTGGGGCATACCGTTCATATTCACGGAACCCTGCTGTCCCATGCTGTCCATACCCGGCTGGGGCATATGATCTGTTGTGCCTGCCATAGCAGCACTACCCTGCATATTTTGTTCGGATGCACTGTCCTTCACCTGTGCGGGCTGCTCTTCCGCTGCTCCATCCAGGCTACTCATCTGGGTATTGATAAATGTCTCTACTAATTTTTTTGCAAAGTCAATCGGGTACAGCTGCATAATAGTACTGTCCACCAGATCATCGATCTGCATCCGGAACGCGATCTTTACAAAAGTGCCACCAAGGAACGGAGAGATTTCTTTGCCGTCCTTTACTTCCGTCAGATCAAAAAGAGATGACTCAGGCGGGCTGATATCAATGACTGTCTGCAGCAGTGTAGAAAGTGAAGTTGCCGCAGATCCCATCATCTGATTCATGGCTTCAGAAATTGCACTCAGATGCAGTTCTCCCAGTTCTCCATCTGTATTGGTACCGTCACCACCCATCATCAGATCAGTGATTACCTTTACATCATGTTCCTTCAGCACCAAAATATTGGTGCCGTCCAGTCCCTGGGTATATTTGATCTGAATAAATACACAGGGCTTTTCGTAAGTATCCAGCAAGGTGTTCCATGTAGCCAGTGTAACCACCGGTGTGGTAATATTTACTTTGCGGTTAACCAACGAATATAATGTAGTGGCGGAAGAACCCATACTGATATTGGCGACTTCACCGATGGCATCCTTCTCCACATCAGTCAGTGCCTCACCGTCTCCGATTGTCGGTTTCGTGTCTGTCACATATCCGTTGTCATTATTGTCAGCCGTGCTGTTCTCCGGCGCAGACGCCGCCGCGTCACTGCCATCCGCAGTGTCCGACAGATCCATGCCTTGCAGCAGGGCATTTATCTCATCCTGAGATAACATCCCATCCATCGTTACTCCTCCTCTCTGATCACCGATGTGATCTGAACAGCATACGAGTCTCTCTCCGTGCCGGGCAATGCCGTGAACTTCCTGATATTACCCACATACACATCCATGTCGGCATCGACTCTGGAATCCAGTCTGATACAGTCGCCCACCTGCAGATTTAGGAAATCATTCACCGAGATCGTGCTCTTACCCAACACGGCCTTAATGGGAACATCCACTCTGCGGATCATGGACTCAATGTATTCCTCGTAGTGTTCATCATGATTCTCCTGCATTGTGGAGAACCAGTATTTGGTGTTCAGTTTATCCATCACGTCTTCCAGTGTAAAGAAAGGAAGACAGATATTTACCATTCCTTCGACATCCCCGATCTTCATATTCAAAGTCACGATGGCGATCATGTCGCTGGGTGCGATCACCTGTGCAAACTGGGGATTCGTCTCCAACCGGCTTAAGACCGGTGAGATCTCAAGAACATTTTTCCAGGGTTCCCGCAGGAGCTGAGTAAACATAACCAGAAGCTTCTGTAAAATCGTCAGCTCTATGTCCGAGAAATCTCTGCTTTTTTCCAAAGGCTGTCCACTGCCTCCCAACATACGGTCCAGCATGGCATAGCACAGGTTTGTTGCGATCTCTATAATAATATTGCCGTTAAGCGGCGCGAAATTAACAATACCAAGTACTGACGGATTTGACAGTGCATTGGAGAATTCACTGAATGTAACCGTTTCTGAACTTGCCACCGTTACCTGCACATTTTTGCGGAGATATACCGGAAGATTCGTGGAGATCAAACGGCTGTAATGTTCAAATATGATCTCTAACGTTCTTAAATGTTCTTTGGAGAACTTGGTAGGACGGCTGAAGTCGTAATTCTTGACCTGCTTTTCATCCTCGCCCTGGATCTGATCCATGTCCAGATCCCCGTCCGACAACTGCTTCAGAAGGGCGTCAATTTCGTTTTGCGAAAGTATATCGCTCACAGGTCCTCACCTCCTGTCATCTTATTTTTGTGTCTCATCAGCCAAATTTCACTCCGCTGATTGCGACCTTATAGATGAAGTCGGATTGGAACAGATCCTGAATGGATTTCAAAATTTCTTCTTTCAGCCCTTCCATGTCCTCACTACACTCTTCTTCTGTATGTGCGGAGACAGTAGCCGTAATGGCATCCTTGATCAGATTTTCGTAGCTGGACAAGGTATCGCTGCTTCCGTAGGTCTTATAATCTTTGCTCTTCTTATTGATGGACAAAGATACATCGAACAGGATGTAATCCTGCTTGGCACCCGCCTCACTCTTTAACGGAATCGTCATTGTATCGGAAATGTTATAAACCTCCGTATCGGTAAGAGACACATTTGCTGCGCTTTCTGCTCCGGGTACCGTCAATTCCAGATTCATGGCTGTGGTGATATTATCCACCAGCTGCGCGGTTTTTTTATTGGTGCCTACAATGCTTACCAGCATGACACTGGTCAATACGATATTCACGATCAGTAATGCCAGAATCAACACCGTCATCAGGTTTTTCTTCATTCTTTCTATGCTTCCTTTCCCTCTCCGTATTAATTTGCTGCGGAAGGATTATATATTCTGATCTCTACACGTCTGTTTTTGCTGCGTCCCTCATCGGTAGAGTTATCGGCTACCGGAGTGCGATCCCCCATTCCTGCATGTCTTAAGTTAGAAGGATCCAGTGAGGTATTCTCTACCAGATAGTAGAACACCGACAATGCTCTGGCGCTGCTCAGTTCCTCATTATCCGCAAATTTAGAATTGTGGATAGGAACATTATCTGTATGCCCTTCGATCTCGATCACAGCATCACTGCCATAACGTTCTAAGATCACGCCGACTTTATCCAGTACCGGTTTGGACTGATCCTTCAGTACTGCACTGCCCGAATCGAATAACAGCGCGCCTTTCATGGACAGTTGTACATACTGTGCCGTAAAAGATACATTGACCTGATCTGCCAGACTATTTTCATCTATTGCTTCCTGCACTGTCTCGGAAAGTTCTTCATTACTTTGCAGGTTCTTCTCATTCAGAGCCTCTTCCAGAGCGGCTGCACTTTCATATTTTTCGTAATTGTCGGAATCCGTCTCGCTGTCTGCATTTCTTCCGGCATTACTGATATATTCATCGAGATCATTCAATTGGCTGACGCCGTTACTGATTAGTATTCCCTCGCCGATGGCTGTGGAGCCGGCATTGAAAATACTGAATGCGCTGTTGGACATTGCCGCAGCCATTTCATTCCATTTATTGGCATCGATAGATGACATAGAGAACAACATGACAAAGAAGCACAGCAGCAAGTTCATCAGATCACTGAATGTCGCCATCCATGCCGGGGATCCAGCAGGTGGATCTTCTGGCTTACGCTTTGCCATTAAGCTTCACCCCCTGCTTTCTCTTCACCCTCTGCACTTGTTCTGTCCTTCGGAGGAAGGAACGATTTTAATTTTTCTTCAATGACACGAGGATTTTCTCCTGCCTGTATAGATAGCAGACCTTCGATCATAACTTCCTTCTGTTGCATTTCTATCGCATTATCCGCTTTTAATTTGTTGGATACCGGTGTACAGATCCAGTTAGCAAGCAAAGATCCGTACAAAGTTGTGATCAATGCGACTGCCATTGCAGGTCCCAGTGTGGACGGATCTTCCATGTGATACAACATATCTACCAGACCGATCAGGGTACCGATCATACCCCAGGCAGGACCCATGGCCGCCAGGGTATCCCAGAAACCAATCGTATCCTTATGTCTGCCCTCCACGCTGACAAGCTCTGTCTCCATGATGGCACGTACCAGTTCGGGATCGGTACCGTCGACGATCAGAAGAATTCCTTTTTTAAGAAACGGTTCCTCTAAATCTGCCGCTGCTTCTTCCAGAGATAGCAGACCTTCCTTACGGGCTACGTTGGAAAGTTCAATGATCTTACCGATCATATCCGAAGTATTCAGTGTGGGCGCTTTGAAGATCAGCGTGAAAGATTTCAATCCAGCTATGTAGTTCTGCAAGCTCATGGACATGAGGGTACAGGAAAAGGCTCCGCCAAAGGTGATGATCGCAGAAGCCGGATCCAGATATTCACCGAATCCTCCCACACCTGCAGAGCTTATGATACCAAATACCGTCATGAATAATGCCAGCAATATACCGGCTAAAGATGCTATATCCACTTAAATCACCTGACATTCTGCATTATGTTGCAAAAATATCCTTTCTGTATAATATTACAAGATTTTTTATTTCTTGTCTACTTTCTTTTACTATTATTTTCTTTCCGGTAGTAAGTGTCAGGACCGTATCCGGGGTCTCTTCCACCAGTTCGATCAGGTCCGGATTCACCAGAACCTTGACACCATTGATCTTCGTTACTTCGATCATACAGTCATCTCCTTTCCTGCTCTCCGACATTTCAGCAGGATTCTCGTCGCAATATAGTACTTTTGTTCCTTGATCTTTTATGTACATAAAAGGGACAGGTTTTTCTCCTATCCCTTTATGCAGTCAAATGAATTTTTAAGTTTTATCAACGCTTCAGATTGGTCAGTTCCTCAAGCAGGGTATCGGATACGGTAATGATACGGCTGTTTGCCTGGAAACCTCTCTGTGTGGTAATCATCTCGGTAAACTCAGAAGACAGATCTACGTTACTCATCTCCAGCTGACCGGTGGACATGTATCCGCCGCCTGCGGTGATATCTACACCGATACCGTCGAACTCACCGGAGTTCAGTGTCGCGGAGTAGAGGTTGTCTCCTTCCTTCTCCAGACCGGAAGCATTGGCAAAGGCTGCGGTAGCGATCTGGCCTAACAGTTTGGTCATGCCGTTGTCATAGCTTGCGTAGATCATACCATCCTTCTGAATGGATACGCCGATCATATCTCCCAGACGACGTCCGGTTCCCAGTCCGTCCAGGTCTCCGCTGGTAGCACCGATAGTGGAGGTACCCTTATTATCGTAGTTAGTACACTCGGACAGGTCAATGGTGATATTAGAGAAGTTGCCCATTGAAGCCGGGAAATTCAATGTTGCGGAAAGATTTGTCGTGCTGTTATTGATACTCTGCAATTTACCACTATCCTTATCAAATACAACCTTCGCACCATCAAACTTTCTTCCGGTCATCGTAAGTTCTTCGTTCTTGGCTTTCGGCAGAATATTATCTCCTGTCATGTTCTGTGACATATTTTCCAGCATTGTCTGCACAGTCAACTGACCGGCATTTCCCGTAGTATACAATTTTAAAAATTCATCCGTAGAGCCTTCATAACCATATGCCTTGGCAATGGCATCCAGATTCTTTTGTACTTCTTCTGCTTTGTCCTTATCGGTTATGAGTGCACCGTTGTTAAATATTTTATCAAGTTCTGCTACTGTTTCCGGAGGTGTCGCTGTTGTCTGCAGCGTTTTTGTAGCATCATCCCATTTATAGGAGTCTGTATTTAATGAAAGCTTAGAGCTTAAGGTCTGTTCCAGATTCTGCTCTCCGAAAGTAATACCCGAAATATCCATTTCCTTTCCGGTGGAATCCAGAATCTTATTTAATTCCAGGCTGTATTCATTGGTCTTATCACCGCCGGACTGCTTAAAGGTGAACTTTGCAGTATAGCTGTAACCTCTTGCATCGAAGAAGTTCAGGTTGACTGTTTTACCGTTGGCGCTGGTAACATCCTTGTCATTCTGATCCAAGATTCCGGAGATATTCGCTTGTGTGGTAGCCTCAGGGGGGTAAGTCATATTTGCAGCACTCATAATACGCAGTGCGGTTACAGTATCCTGCTTGATGTTGCCTGTGGTCTCATCCACGCCCCATCCCATAACATTGTAACCGGTGCTGGTCATTGCCAGGTTGCCGGCACCATCTACATAGAAAGAGCCGTCTCTGGTGAAGAAATTCTCAGAGCCGTTGCTGACTACGAAGAAGTTGTCTCCGGTGATCATGATATCAAAGGGGTTACCGGTAGACTGTGCGGAGCCCTGCGTGGTAATGGCCGTGTTGATAGCACCTGCCTTAACACCCAGACCGATCTGTTTGGCATTGGTACCACCAACGCCGGTAGTAGCGTTGGCACCGCTGGCCTTCTGTGTGGTCTGGCTCATCAGTTCACTGAAAGTCATGGAACTGGATTTGTAAGCTGTTGTGTTGACGTTGGCAATATTATTACCGATTACGTCCATTCTGGTCTGGTGTGTTTTCAGTCCTGCTACACCAGAATACAATGATCTCATCATAGTGCTTGTTCCTCCTGTGTTCGGAACCGTACTCTTTCTCTGTCATTCAAAAGAGTGTAACCTCCGTTAAGGTCCGGTCTACATAATTACGGCTCCATTAATATTTGTAAATACATTTTCTTCGGTTTCTCTGCTGTCCATCGCAGTGACTACGGTCTTATTGGGTACATTCACAATAAATGCCAGGTCGTCCACGATCACCAGAGAATCCCTGATTCCCTTCTGTCCCGCTTTTTGCGCTCCGTCGTTCAAGCGTTCCAGCTGTGCATTGGTCAATTCAATGCCTCTGTCTGCCAGCCGCACCGTAGCATGTTTGGAAAATTTCAGTTGATCGTTACTTTTGTTCTGTAAGATTTCCTGGAATGATACCAGATTTTCCTGTGCTGCTTTTACTGTCTTACGACTGTTGTTTAAATACTGATTTGCCAGCTGGTCAATGGACAGAAAACTGTTTTTCTGAATATCCATATTCAAACACCCCTCTGCGTCAGCCGCTTATTTTTCTTCCGCCTCACGGATCTCCTTCAGTCTCTCGATGTACTTATTCAGACTGGTTACGGTATCTTTGGCCAGGAAGGATTTCTCATAATCGCTCATATCGTTATATTCCTTCTCCAGTTCATCAATGGTCTCGCCATCACCGGAATCAATACCGTTGACATTAGGAAGCTTGTTCAGTTTTACAGTGAAGTTGCAAGCTTTGTTGTATGCATTCAGATAATCTGTATCTACAACAGAATCCAGATCATCAATGGAGTACTTCTGCTCATTAATATAAAGGTAAGCCTTATTGCTCTCATAAGATACATAATCGACTCTGCCCTGTACCAGTTTGGTATCGCCGGAGGATGTAGTAGTCTTGATGTAAACCTCCTTGCCTACCAGTGCGCTTGCTCTCTGTAAGTCCATGCTGCTGGACATATTCTGCATCTGCTCTACCTGTGAGAACTGTGCGTACTGGGATATGTACTCGGTGTTAGAGGTAGGTTCCAGAGGATCCTGGTACTTCATCTGCGCTACCAGAAGCTGTAAAAATGCTTCCTTGTCCATCCCGTCATTGCTTGATTTCGTAGAATTCTTCACAGAAGTCTGAGATGCTGTCTCTACGATCTTGCCGTTTTCCACGGGTGCTACTAATGCCATTTTCTTTCTCCTTCTATTAGATTATTTAGATTGTTATGCGGTAAAATCCACCGTATTGCCGTTTGCCGCCATCATGTCAGCGGTAATTTTGTCTTCCTCGGTCTGTGGCTCTTCCTCTGCGAAAGATGCGTTCAGATTGATCCTCCGGGTACGTCTTCTGCCGATACCAGCTTCCTGCTCCCGGCTGCCGTTGCCATCTCTGCCCTGTTCTAAGTTCTGTTCGAACGGATGAGTCTGTACCGTAACTTCGATGGCTTCCACTTTAATGCCCTGCTCTGCGAAGTTTTCCCTCAGCTGTACCATCTGGCTCTCCAGTGCTGCCTTGACCGTATCATTTTCTGTAATGAAATTTGCCGTGACCACACCGTTTTTGGCTGCCATCTGAATGTGCAGTGTTCCCAGGCTCTGCGGATGCAGCTGCATTTCCAGATCAGAGCTGTCCGGCTTTACGGATACTTTCATATAATCCATGATCTGACGCATGATATCCTGTGTGTCTACCGGCCCTGCTTCCTCAGTCTGTGCTGTCTGCTGTAACTGTGTGAGGAAATTGCCTTCCTTCAGATTCTGTAACAGAAGATTGCCATGTTCGCCATTCGCCGCATGTTCCTCTTTCTCACCAAAGTTTCCGGCTTTCTCT
Organism: Bacteroidales bacterium H4; assembly: GCA_963650795.1. GTDB lineage: Bacteria > Bacillota > Clostridia > Lachnospirales > Lachnospiraceae > Acetatifactor. The sequence goes on along the minus strand of CAVJMX010000002.1, from coordinate 11,852 downwards.
CCCTGCGTGTTCTGCGCTGCCTGATTTTCTAAAATCTCCGGCTCCTGCGTCTGGATTGCTGCCTCGCCCGTCTGGGATCCTGCCGTCGTATTCACAGCATCATCCATCTCCACGGTAATCACAGGTTCCGCCACAGTCTCCTGTGCGATCCCGGCAACTGTCTGCTGCCATTCTTCGGGAGTCAGCTTCAGGTCTTCCTGTGCCTGTCCCACAAGTTCATTCTGCAGATTCATAATTCCCTTTACATTGCCATACAGATTCTCATCTGTGAGCAGTGCAAATGAATCCTGTGCGCCGCTGATGTTCATAAGGAGTTCATTTAAGCTCGTGGGATCTGTCAGATTCATCTCGGTCATTCCCAGATCATCCATAATTCCCTGCAATTCTTCTTCGCTGATGGAAAAAGTACCGGTGATCTGTCCGATCAGATTCTGTACAATGGTTCCCAACACTTCCTGCGCTTTCTCCAGGTCTTTTGCATCTGTCTTCTCGCTGTCCGTTCCCTTGTCATCAGAAGCATGCACGAGATTGTCCCGCTGTCTGTCGCCGTTTTTTAAGGAATCACCTCTTCTGCCATCACTGTGATCTGTACGATTACGGCTATTCGTGCTCGCGTTTGCTGTCTGGGCACTGCTCTGGGTCTTATTCCATACTGCCTGGAAGCTGGTTCCCGCATTCTGCTTTGCTGCTGTCGTCAAATCCGGAATCTGTACATTGCTGCCGTTACCTACGCCCTTGATTGTCGTTCCTGCCATTTTTCCTCCTTTCCCAAGTCATCCTTTCCCTTTGTCAGGTAATTTGACCTGTAATTATACTACAAATTATTTATCGGAGCTTTCGCTTAATTTCTTAAGATTCCGGATCCATAATTTTTGTGATCTTTGCTGCCACTTCAGAATCCATAGCGCCTAAAATAGCGCCTCTGTCATCCGCACTCATTACCTTCAGTATCCGTGCTGCCAGATCCAGATTGTTGGTCATCTTTTCAAAAATGGCCGCTGCCTGCTTCGGCTTCATGGCAGAGTATGCCGCTGCATAATCCTGCACTTCTTTACTCTCCTGCAGCTGGGTTACTACCTGCTTATAGATATATTCTGCGGTTGCAGGATCCATGGATTCATAATATTTCTTATACTCTTCCGCACCCGGTCCCTTGTCGGAATAGACTACTTCATCATAGAATTCCTTTTGGATACGCTGGAATTCCACCTGCTGATCCTCAAATTCTTTCAGTCGTAAGACTTCGGCTTTCAGCTGATCCAATTCCTCATCCTTGGCTGCGGATGCTGTCTGTGACTGCTCTAACTGTAACTCCAGACTCTTGATCTGATCCACTGCATCCTGTAAGCTGGTATAGCCACCGTAGGCGCTTCCGTCCGTAGTCTCCGTAATGGAATTGCTGGGAAGGATTCTGTTAAGCACCGGAACATCCTTTAAAATAGGTGTCACCACGGAGCTTCCGAATCCGCCGATATCCAGCTTGATGACTGCACAGATCACAGCAATCCACAGAATTACGATCAATATGGTTGCGCCGAACGTAAGCAGGCTGCTGCCTTCGCTCCCGTCGTCTAAAGCATCTTCCTGCTTTGCGATCTCTTTTGCCCGGCGTTTTGCTTCTTTCCGCTGCGCCTTCTGCTCTTTTTTCAGTTTTTTCTTTTCTTCCGCCAGTTGTTTTCTCTCGTTATCCGTTGTCTGTTCTTCCGGAGTCTTTTCTCTTGCCATTTAAATTCTCCTGTTGTCTCGTTTACGCCTGCCTGGTCTTCTGCCCATAGGTATAACTGGTCAGTTCGTCGATTGCCTTGCTTTCCGCATGATTCTCTTCCTGTAAAAATGCCTCGAAGGCCTTTTCTCGCAGTGTCTCATGCATTTTTCTCTCTTTCATGGCTTCTGCCATACGTTCTCTGGCAGCCTCTACATTTTCTTTGGCCTTTTCCACCCGGATTGTCTGCGTCGCCACAATACTGTCCATTTTAAGCAATGCTTCTTTGTTCTCTTCAATGGCACGCAGATCCAGTTTTCCATTTAAGAGACCCGCAGACTGTGCTTCGTACTCTCTTCTGCGTGCTTTCAGGCGTTCCAAATGTTCAATTTCCACATTCAATGCTGCCTGCGCCGTTCCGAATTCCTGCTTTGCCTGCGTCTCAATTTTTTCTTTGATATTCAGAATGTTCTGCAGGGAGTATCTGAACTTTGCCATTTATCTCACCCCTGATCCGCAAATAGGTCTTCTAACATCTGCACCGTCTCTTCAAAGGTAAACTTCTCTTCTGTGCCCTGACACAGAAAGCCGTTCACGGCGTCGATCCGGGAGATGGCATAGTCAATGTTGGGATTGCTGCCCTTTTTATAAGCACCGATGTTAATCAGGTCTTCCGCTTCATTATAGGTTGCCAGTACATTTTTGAGCTTATTGGCTGCCTGCTTATGTTCCCTGGCAGCAATCTGACTCATGCATCTGGAAATACTCTGTAAAATATCAATCGCCGGATAATGGTTTTTATGTCCCAGCTTTCTGTCTAACATAATATGACCGTCTAAAATACTTCGCGCCGTATCCGTGATCGGTTCGTTGAAATCATCGCCGTCTACCAGAACGGTATACAGACCGGTGATGGACCCGACCGATGCTCTTCCGGCGCGCTCTAAAAGCTTCGGCATCTCGGAATACACGCTTGGGGGATATCCTCTGGTCACCGGTGGTTCTCCGCTGGCCAGTCCGATCTCTCTCTGCGCCATGGAAAATCTGGTCAGTGAGTCCATCATCAGAAGAACATCCTTCCCCTGATCTCTGAAGTATTCTGCGATGGCGGTAGCTGTCTTCGCCGCCTTATTACGCTCCAGCGCCGGTCTGTCGGAAGTCGCCACGACTACCACCGATCTGCGCATACCTTCCTCGCCTAAGTCTCGCTCTATGAATTCCCGGACCTCTCTGCCACGCTCACCGATCAACGCAATGACATTGATGTCTGCCTTGGTATTTCTGGCAAACATACCCATCAATGTAGACTTTCCGACACCGGATCCGGCGAAAATACCGATTCTCTGTCCCTTGCCGACGGTGATCATGCCATCCACCGCTTTTACGCCGAGGGGCAGCACCTGATCGATGATGGTACGGGACATAGGATCCGGCGGTGCCGCTTCCACAGGATAGGCAGCTCCGATGATGGTCTCTCCGTCAATGGGAATGCCCAGTCCGTTCACCGTCTTGCCTAACAGCTTGTCACTTACGGTTACCTTTAAGGGGGCACCGGTATTCTCTACGACGCAGCCTAGTCCGATACCGTCCACGGAATCATAAGGCATAAGTAACGTCTTCCTGTCGCGAAAGCCCACGACCTCCGCCATGATCGGCTTTGCATCTTCCGCCTCCGGGAGGATCCGGCACAGGTCTCCCAGCTTGGAGTCCGGTCCCGCGGATTCTATGGTCAGTCCCACTACATTCACTACCTTTCCCAGCTTCCGGTAGAAGGTTTTATCCGCTACTTTATTGTATTTTTCAAAATTAATATTCTTTATGACCATTTATCAGCCTTCGTAAGATAGCAATTTTAATTTCTGGCGCAGCTCTGCAAGCTGTGTTCCCAGCCCGCAGTCAAAAATACCGCCCTCTGTCTCGATCAGGCATTCTCCCTTGCCCAGTGTCATGTCTTCTATGATCTCCACGGATGCATTCGGTGACGCTGCCTGGGCAGTAATCTGCTTTTTCTGCATGCTGGCATAAGGATAATCCTCCTTGGACACATGAACCAGAAAACTCTTGTTATCTTCGGTATTTTTCATGGTCGCAGAGATCAGATAACACAGTACCTCTCTGTAGGAATGCAGATCCACATGAAAAATATGCTCGTAAATACCGGTGATGGTATCTACGAACTTCGGTTCCAGTTCATCTATCATTTTCTGATATTCCGCATCCAGTCCGGCAGTCTTCTCCCGGTACGCAGCTTCTCTCTGCGCCTCCGAACGGTCTGCCTGGACTTTAGCTTCGGCAAGTCCCTGTTTTTTCGCCTGTTCTAACACATTCTGTTTCTCGGACTCTGCCTGGGCTCTTGCATCCAGCAGGATGCTCTCCGCCTGGGCTTTGGCATCCTCTAAGATCTGCGCTGCCTGTGCTTCGGCATCTTCTTTCAATTTCTGTAAATCTTCTCCGGCTTTGATGACATTGCCGGAAGGCTGTGGTTTCCCTTCGGACTCTTCCGTATCTGCCACCAGGGCGTCCACTTTATCTGCCGCCAATCCGGAGACAAAACCTTCCGTTCCTTCCTGCTGCATTTTTGCAGACAGTTCCCGGATCCGCTTTGCCACCAGATCATTGGTATTGATCACTCTGGTGTCGTCCTCCACCAGCTTGGTAAATCCCCGTTTTAAAAGATTACTAGACAACGATCTCGTCACCTCCGCCTCTGGAAATGATGATCTCACCGGAATCCTCCAGCTTACGGATAATATTGACGATCTTCTGCTGTGCTTCCTCTACATCCTTCATACGGACAGGTCCCATGAATTCCATATCTTCCTTGATCATAACCACCAGACGCTTAGACAGGTTATTGAAGATCGCATTCTGTACCTGCTCGTTGGCACCCTTCAGTGCCACTGCCAGATCGTTATTGTCCACGTCACGCAGCACACGCTGTATCGCTTTGTCGTCTAACAGAAGGATATCCTCGAATACGAACATCTTCTTGCGGATCTCGTCTGCCAGCTCCGGTTCCTCGATCTCCAATGTCTCCATGATATGCTTCTCGGTACCACGGTCTACGGTATTCAAAATATCTACTACAGCATCGACACCTCCGATGATCGTGTAATCCTGGTTCACCAGACTTGCCAGCTTGGATTCCAGTACCCTCTCCACTTCCTTGATGACATCGGGACTGGTACGATCCATGACAGCAATACGTCTTGCCACTTCCGCCTGGCTGTCGGGAGGCAGTGCGGAAATGATCAACGCCGCCTGGCTGGGAGACAGATAAGACAGGATCAGGGCAATCGTCTGAGGATGCTCGTCCTGAATAAAGTTGATCAGCTGGCTGGCATCGGTCTTACGCACAAATTCGAAAGGCTTTACCTGCAAAGATGCAGTCAGCCTGCCGATAACATCCATTGCCTTGTCGGCGCCCAGTGCCTTCTCCAGCAGTTCCTTGGCATAATTGATACCACCCTCGGCGATATACTGCTGTGCCAGACACACTTCGTAAAATTCATTGATCACTTCTTCTTTGACCTGAGGAGTGACGCTTCTGGTATTGGCAATCTCCAGGGTCAGTTCCTCGATTTCTTCCTCTTTTAAGTGTTTAAAAATTCCGGCGGATCTCTCCGGTCCCAATGCGATCAGAAGGATTGCCGCTTTCTGCAACCCTGATATTCCGCCTTCTGCTTTTGTCCTTGCCATAGTTACTCCGTTTCTTAGTTCCAGTCCTCGTTCAGCCAGTTACGTAATAATGCTGCTGCGGATTCCGGATTCTCATCTACGAATTTCTCGATCATCTTACGTGTCTCGGACTTGGATTCCACATCGATATCTTCCAGTTCCGCCTCAGGAGTGGATTGCAGCATATTCTCCACAGATACTTCCTCTTCCTGCTGTACCGCCTGTCTGGTGCGCATGCTGTGCAGTACCACAAAGGCTAACAGTCCGAGGATCAGTACTAACATTACTATACTGAGTATATTCTGTACACTGACAGGCTTACTCTCCTTGTCATAAAAGATCGGGCTTTCATAAGCAATGATCGTAATTTTATCTTCGCTGATGCCGGTGGCATTTGCTACCAGGCTGTACATATCCTGATCCACATCGATCTTTTTGTCTGCACTGTTCTGGGATTTGTATTCATCCCATGTTGTGCCGTCCAAAAGTCCCTGTCTCTTCACATCCTCGTAATGAACCTCCCGGTAAGTGATGGCTGCAATAGAGATGGAAGAATTCGTATAATTGATCCCACCTGCCGGAGTTACGGTGTTCGTAATAGACTCGTTTGGCAGGTAATCTCTGCTCGTCTCGGAAGTGGACGAAGAGCTGTTATTGCTGTCCGGTGATACATAGGTGGTATTACCGCTCTCGCCATTGGAGGTAGTACCGGGTACTCCGCCACCGTCATTGGTATTCTCACTCTCATAGGTCTCCTCATGAGAAAGCATACCCTCGGTTCTGTCGGAGTTTGCATAATATTCTTTTACGGTCTCCTCGTAATTGGAGAAATCCATGCTCAGATGGCTGGTAACTGCCGCATCGTTATACTGCTTGGTTCCCAGCAGCACCTTTTTTACCTGATTGGCGATCATAGACTCCGCCTGATTCTGCAATTCCTGCATGGAATTGGCAATACCCGCTGAGCTGTAATCATCCCCGCCTGCAAACAGCAGGTTGGAATCTGTATCCATAATCGTAATATTCGCCGTAGTGTCATTTCGCAGCCAGGTAGCCACACATTTTGCCAGTGCTGCCGCATTGGCGGAAGTAAAGGTTCCGTCCAGTTCCAGCTGAATGAACGCAGAAGCCTCTTCCTTCTGTGCTGCCAGCGTTCCGTTATCCTTTGGAAAGCTCAAATGCACTTTAGCGGATTTCACGGCACTCTGTGCCTCTATGGTCTGGGTGATGTATTTTTCCAGATAGGAATTGTAAAGTCTCTCCTTGTCGGTAGCAGTCGTAGACATACTGTTGCCCAGATAATCACTCAGTTTCAATTCATCCGGCATGTATCCCGCAGATCCGAGTGCCAGATTTGCCGCACTCTGTTTGCTGCTCTCTACATCAATCTTCAGTCCATCATTGGATTCTCTGTGTCCGATCCCTGCGCTATCCAGAGTGGATATGATCTCAGACGCCTGTGCGGTGGTCTCACAGGTGATCAGCCGGACATACTGTGGCTTGGTCATGACGTACATGATGATTGCAAATGCGAAAATCACGACCGCAGCGGCTCCGATAATGATGCTCTTCTGTCTGGTCGTGAACTTGTTCCACCATTCCAGTATTTTTGCTGGTATTTCTTTTAATCTGTCTGCCATTGCAGCTCTCTCCTCTTATGTCAAGATTAACTTCTGCCTGATCAGATCTGGATCTGCATCAGTTCCTTGTATGCCTCCATCACCTTATCGCGGATAGCTACCGTATACTGCAGTGCGGTAGACGCCTTCTCCATGGCAATGGTGAGATCATGAGTGTTGTCCGTCTCACCCAGTGCAAAACGGATCTTCTCATTCTCGGCATCCGAGAGATAGCTGTTGGTTGTCTTTACGTTGTCAATGGCTGTATTCAGAAAGGCTTCGAACATTGTTCCCTCTGCCTTTTTCTCCTTCTCTGCCAGCATTCCGGTCAGAGAGGTGGGAGATACACTGGCGGTACCATTTACACTGTTCAAAGCGGTAATTGCGGAAATATCCATTTTAATAAACCATGTCCTTCCTTACTTGTATTGTGGCTTTCGTACCTGGCAGCCACCTACGGGATCCGTCAGATTACTGACCGATCTCAAGACCTTTTAGTGCCATGGACTTGCTGGCATTAAATGCCGTAGAGTTCGCCTCGTAAGATCTGCTGGCATCGATCAGGTCTGTCATCTCGGTGATAATATTCACGTTGGGATAAGTCACATAACCGTTCTCATCCGCATCCGGATGGGAAGGATCATACACCATGTTCATCTCTGTTGTGGTGTCCTCGAAGATCTGACTCACTTTAACACCGCTGCCGGTATAACTGTTCTTCACATCATGGAATACCTGGCTGAAGGTCTGCTGCTGATTTTTCTGCTGAAAAGTAACGATCTTGCGGCGGTAAGGGGTACCGTCTTCGGTTCTCGTGGTATTGGCGTTGGCAACGTTTTCAGAGATTACGTCCATACGCAGTCTCTGTGCGGTAAGTCCCGACGCCGTAACATCAAATGCTGAAAACATACTCATACGCTATTCCTCACTTCATCACTGTCTGTAAATTAGTAAATTCCTGATTAATACTGCTGATCAATCCTTGATATTTTAGCTGATTCTCCGCCAGCATTACATTTTCGTTCTCAATATCCACATTGTTGCCGTCCAGGCGGTAGGAATAATTGGCATAATCCACATACGCTCTGCCACGGAGTCTGCTTAAATTAATATTGCTAACCTTCTCGTCCATGGATTCATACCGGTTGTTCCCCAGTGCCTTCTGCAGTACTGATTCAAATGCCACATCCTGTCTCTTGTAGCCCGGTGTATCCACGTTTGCAATATTATTGGAAATAGCTTCGTTGCGTTGCCATGCAGCATCCGCTGCACGATTTAAAACATTGATATAATCAAACGCGTTTGTCTGTATCATACTACCTCACATTCTGCTGTTTCTTAATAATTCGATAAAATCGCATAGAAAACGCTTCTACCATACCTATTCTATTATAAAGTATTTCGACAAAAACACAATACTGAAATAAAAGAAGAGACCATCTTTCGCAATAGTCTCTTCTTCTTAAATTGCTCACTAATACTTGTATTTTTCGCTTAATTTCTGCCATTCTGACGCTTTAATTCTTCAATTTCATCAAACACGGCATCGTTCAATACTTTGATATAGGTTCCCTTCATACCGGAGGATCTGGACTCAATAACACCGGCGCTTTCAAACTTCCTTAAGGCATTTACAATAACGGATCTGGTAATACCGACTCTGTCAGCGATCTTGCTGGCTACCAGAATACCTTCCATACCGTTTAATTCATCGAAGATGTGGGTGATTGCTTCCATCTCCGAGAAAGAAAGTGTGCTGACCGCGGATTTCACAACAGCTACTTTACGGCTCTCCTCTGCACTCTCCTCGTTCACTGCCCGGAGCATTTCCAGTCCCACCACTGTGGTCCCATACTCGCAGAGAATAATATCATCAATGTCATACTGTTCGTTACACTTGTAAATAAAGAGTGTTCCCAGTCTCTCTCCCGCAATCTCGATAGGAGTGATAATTGCCTGAAACTTTCTCGTATCGATATTCTCGAAACCGAGGGTCTCTAAATTGACATTCTCCTTCGTGGATAGTACACCTAACAGTCTCTCATTCAGCATGGGATCAATGAATCCGCCGATATTATCATCCAGAAGTTCTGTGATCGGCTCGATCCCGTCGGATTTGCCAACGCCTAAGACTTTACCCTTCCTGCTGATTACCAGTACATTGGAATTCAGGATCTCGCGCATTACCTTACAGATATCGCTGAATACCACTTTGCTGGAATTGTTATTGTGTAACAATTTACCGATCTTACGTGTCTTGTCCAACAATTGTACGCTGCTCATCTATCTTCCTCCGTTTACACATACTACGAAACTACGAGATGTTATGCACATTGTAGCACATGTAATTTCAGATTACAATGGAAATAGCGCTAATTTATGAGAAAATTCTGACAGTATATAAAACTACTTCTCTTCCGTCGGTTTATTCTTCACATAACCACATTGTTCGTCCATGCAGACCAGTTTATTACCTTTTTCCAGCAGCAGCTTACCGCAGCGGGGGCATTTCTCTCCCGAAGGCTTCTGCCATACCATGAAATCACATTCCGGATTATCGATACAGCCGTAATATCTTCTGCCCTTCTTGGTCTTCTTCATGACAATATCTTTGCCGCACTTGGGACATGCCACGCCAATCTTCTCGAAATAAGGCTTGGTGTTGCGGCACTCCGGGAATCCGGGGCATGCCAGGAACCTGCCGTGAGGTCCGTATTTGATCACCATGCGTCTACCGCACAGTTCACAGACTTCGTCAGATTCTTCATCCGCGATTGTCACCTCTGCCAGATCTTTTTCAGCTTTTTTCACTGCTGCATCCAGATCCGGATAGAAATTCTCCACAATGGTCTTCCACTTCACAGTACCTTCTTCCACACCATCCAACAAGGTCTCCATATTAGCGGTAAAGTTTACATCCACGATGGCAGGGAAGGCTTCCTTCATCATATGATTGACCACTTCCCCCAGCTCCGTTACATAGATATTACGATTCTCCTTGGTAATATATCTTCTGGCGAGAATCGTGGTGATGGTAGGTGCATAGGTACTGGGACGTCCGATGCCCAGTTCTTCCAGGGCACGCACCAGACTTGCCTCGGTATAATGTGCGGGAGGCTGGGTAAAGTGCTGCTTCGGATCAAAATTTAAAAATTCCAGTACACTATTCTCATCCAGGTTGCCGCCCAGCACATTTTCCTCGTCCTTATCTTCCTCCTGGGTATAGACACTCATAAAACCGTCAAAGCGCATTTTTGATGCTGCCAGGGTGAAGATCCGGTCCTTTGCCTGGATCTTTACAGATGTGGTATCATACTGTGCCGCACTCATGCGGCTTGCTACAAAGCGCCTCCAGATCAGCTGATACAACCGGAACAAATCTCTCGGGAGCTGCTCTTTGATAGCAATGGGCATACGGTTTAAATCCGTAGGGCGGATGGCTTCGTGGGCATCCTGGATCTTCTGACCGTTCTTTTTTTCTGAATTTGCGGCGGTCTTGTACTTTTCACCGTAATGTGCGTCGATGAACTGCGCTGCCTGCGCTTCCGCTTCTTCCGATACACGGGTGGAATCAGTACGCAAGTAGGTGATCAGACCTACCGTACCTTCTCCCTTGATATCTACACCTTCGTATAACTGCTGTGCCAGACGCATGGTCTTCTGCGTGGAGAAATTCAGCACCTTGCTGGCTTCCTGCTGTAAGGTGGATGTAGTAAAAGGAAGGGGTGCCTTCTTCACACGCTCGCCGTGGCGAACTTCCTTCACCTCGTATTTGGCACCCTTCAGGGAATTCATGATCTCATCAGCTTCTTCCTTGCTGCCGATCCCCTGCTTTTTCTCCGTAGTTCCGTAATATTTTGCACAGATGGGCTTCTTCTCGCCTTTTACTTTCAGGTTCACATCCAGTGACCAGTACTCCTCCGGAATGAAGGCATTGATCTCATCCTCTCTGTCACAGATGATCCGCAAAGCCACAGACTGTACACGGCCGGCACTTAAACCTCTCTTGATCTTCGCCCACAGAATAGGGGAGATTCGATAGCCTACCACGCGGTCTAACACACGTCTCGCCTGCTGGGCATCCACCAGATTCATATCAATCTCTCTGGCATGCTTTAAGGATTCCTTCACTGCACTTTTGGTGATCTCATTAAAGGTGATACGATATACTTTTTTATCTTCCAGTTTCAAGGCATAGTATAAATGCCAGGAAATGGCCTCTCCCTCACGGTCCGGGTCGGTTGCGAGATAGATCTTCTCTGCTTTCTTCACTTCCTTACGTAAGGATGCCAGCAGATCTCCCTTGCCGCGGATCGTAATGTATTTCGGTTCATAGTCATGTTCCACATCAATTCCCAGCTGACTCTTGGGCAGGTCCCTCACATGCCCCTGGCTGGCCATAACCTCATAATTCGCTCCCAAAAATTTTTTGATTGTCTTCACCTTCGCCGGTGACTCTACAATTACTAAATATTTTGCCATATATGCTCCCATCCATCCGTTTTCGCGGATATACGGCTTTCGGTTCCCGCCTCTTTGCCGCTTTTTCCCCATGATTTGAGTAATCGTGAACCACTATACAACAAAAAAATGGGAATGGCAAGGAAAATTTATAAAAAAAGAGCCAAAAAGCAATCATTTCTGCTCTTCGACACTTTTCAGGGTTGGGCTACTCTATTAAAAGAATAAGCAGCTGATAGGGGAATCGAACCCCTGTTTTCGCCGTGAGAGGGCGACGTCTTAACCGCTTGACCAATCCACCATACGGTTTGACAAATATTTGATAGAAAGCAGTGGATAGGGGAATCGAACCCCTGTTTTCGCCGTGAGAGGGCGACGTCTTAACCGCTTGA
>CAVJMX010000001.1:0-82626 GCA_963650795.1 Bacteroidales bacterium H4 | reverse complement strand
TGACGACCTATTCCGGCAGAAAATTCGATCCCATGCAGATGACGCCGGAGGATGTAAAGCGGATCCTGGAGGCATTGGCAAGGGACAACAAGATCCAGCAGATGAAGAAAGAACTGGATGACATGGAGAACGGCGAGAATGTGGACAACAGTGAGGAAGTGTCAGAGGCAGCCGGAACGGACGCTGCGGGAGAGCCGGAAGAAGACTTAAGTCTCATGGAGCGGATCGAGGAAGAGATCCGGGAAAAATCCGATACTAATCCGGATTTTTCCGATATTCCCGAGGAGATTTTCCGTAAACTTTTTTAAACAGGTCCTTGAAATAATTGCTGTCGTTGAAGCCGTATTCCAGGGCAATATCCGTGATGGAACTGTCGGTGGTGAGAAGCGCGGTCTGGGCGTGTTTTAACCGCACGTAATTCAGGTATTCCTTGAAGCCCATGCCGGTGATCAGCTTGAACTTTTTGCTGAAATAGGTGGGGCTTAAGGATGCCACAGAGGAGACTTCTTCCAGCGTCAACGGCCTACGGAAATTGTTGTAAATGTATTTCGTGGCAAGAAGGATGTCCGCATCCCGGGAATTCAGCAGATCCGGCTCCTTCTCATTCATGACGGAATGGCGCATCAGCATGAGCAGAAGCTCTTCCAGGTAGCATCGCTCAAAGTGCTCGCTGTAGCGGTCAAACCGGGAATTCTCGGTGAGCATCCGGGATAACAGTGTGTGCAGATATTCCTGATAGACCGCGGGAACGCTGCCCATGAAGGAGTGCAGAGTGGGGCGGTCGAAATTTTCGGAGGACAGATCCGACAGATGCAGATATTCTTCCTTAAAATAGACCATCACGATCTCGCAGACTTCTCCGGAGGAATACAGAGAGTGGTGCAGCTCGCCCGGAGCAATGAACACCAGATCCCCGGCTTCTAACTGATAGACCGTATCCTTTAACAGGAAACGGCAGCTTCCGGACCATAGATAGAAAATTTCATAAAAGCTGTGATAATGATCGGGCTGCAGGGGAGAAAAATCGCCTCTGCGACCTTTTTCCACGATGATCCGGTCAATATCTTTTCTTCCCTGTTTCCCTTTTTTCGCTGTGATATCCATAGTTACTCCACCTCATTCCTGCGTATTCCCAGTGTTGCAGTCAGAATACCACAAAAAAACAGTATTTTCAACCAAAACTAGCTATAAAAACAGCAGTAAATATAAATTAATTACGCTATTATAATAACTGAAAAAGGAACCCGCCTCTTTCAAAAATACTTTTCTCTCTAGCCCCCTCGGTACACTCCCCCCTCACCGAGGGGATTTTTTTGTGCAAAAAGAGCGAAAATGTGGGAGTCTCGTTACAATGGATTGCGTATTTTTCAAAGGATTGCTACCATGTGATCGTACTGGGGATTTTGCTCTATAACTGTGTCATTGCGATCTATTTATTTTCCGGAAGAAGTTCTGGGAATCGTATTTTAAGCTATACAGTCCCGCCGTTCTCGTTCTCACGCATCCGATAGCCCACGCCAATCTCAGTGAAGACATACTGGGGCTGGGCGGGATTCTGCTCCAGTTTCCGGCGGATGTTCGCCATGTTGACCCGCAGGATCTGATTGTTATTGTCCATGTAGGGACCCCAGATGGCATTCATGATGTAGCTGTAGGTCAGAACTCTGCCGGAATTCTCTGCTAAAAGTGTGAGCAGCTGGTATTCGATCTGGGTCAGGTGCACCTCTTCCCCCCGCAAGCGGATCAGGCGCTTCTCGAAATTGATCTCCAGATCCAGCGCCTTATAGATATGACCGGGTGTCTGAGAGTGGCTGTGCCGCAGAGAAGTACGGATCCTTGCCATAAGCTCTCCGGTGCCGAAAGGCTTCGTGATATAATCGTCCGCACCCAGATCTAGGGCGGAGACCTTCTCCTGCTCCTTGGTGCGGGCGGATATAATGATCACGGGCACATCGCTCCAGGAGCGCAGCTTCTGCAATACTTCCAGACCGTCCATATCCGGCAGCCCTAAGTCTAGCAGGATCACGTTGGGGCAGAAGGAAGTGCTGAGACTTAAGCCCTCTCTTCCGTTTAAGGCGTGCATGATCTTGTAGCCCTCCCGGTCCATGGTGGCGGTAATGAAATTACTGATGCTTTTATCATCTTCGATTAAGAGAACTTTGATCTTATTCATGTCTGTGTTCTATATCCTTTCCTGTATCTTACAATCTGTTTTCCGTAACGGGAACGCCGGATTTCGGCAGTGTGAAGATAAATTCCGCGCCCTCCGCATGATTCCTGCCGCTCAGCGTTCCGTGATGGGCGGTGATGATGGTCTTACAGATGGACAGACCGATGCCCATGCCTTTGTGGGAATCTGAACTCTGGGAATCGTTATAGTTACCCATCTCGAACAGAGTCTGCAATTTCTCTTCCGATAATCCTTTTCCGTAATCCCACACAATAAAGGAGACGTCATCGGGATGATCCTCCACGATGAAATCAATGGGCAGGATGCTGCCGGAATGAACGATGGCGTTCTCCAACAGATTGATGGTGACCTGTTCGATCAGCACGGCATCCATGGGGATCATCAGGAATTCTTCCGGGATCTTCACCCGGATGGCGGCGTCGGGATAGCGTTTCTTGAGCTTCTCCAGAGCTTCTCCTACCACTTCCTCCACGGGTTCTTCCGTGGTATTGATGCTTAGGCTGTCCCCCTGGATACGGGTGACGGACAGCAGATTTTCCACTATATTCAACAACCAGTTGGAATCCTCGTAGATGTTGGTCACGATCTTACGCTGCTCGGCGGAGCTTAAGTCCTCCTGACTTTCCAGGAACAGGGAGCTGTTGCCGATGATGCCCGTGAGAGGCGTGCGCAGATCGTGGGAGATCGCGCGCAGGAGGTTCGCCCGCATTTTCTCCATTTCGGCTTCCGCCAGCTGTTTTTCACGCTCGGCGATCATCTCGGACTGGATAGTCATGTGGGAGGTCATGGTACACAGGATCAGCGTGATCCCGCCCATCAGCAGAAAGGTGATGGGGTAACCGGTCAGCGTGAAATTGATCTTATAATACGGATAGGTAAACAGGTAATTGATGGCAATTACGGAAAAAAGGGTGCAGACGATGCCGTAGCCGTAGCCTACGGTCCACCTTGCGATGATCACCAGCGCCAGAATGTAGAACAGCGCCACATTCGCGTGATTGTCCGGGACGATATACTGATATAAAAAAGAAGCTATCGTGGCACACAGCATACAGACGGCACAGATCAGCACGCTGATGGCGTGCCGGGTATAGGGTGGCTTCAGGCGGAAACTTTTCCGCATTGTATTTTTATTGGATTGTGATCGGAACACGGCATTTTCCTCCAAACATTCTGCCTGTTTTCTCACCTCACTATAGGTCTGCTTTGCCGACTGTCAGTCACACAGAACTTCCATGGGTAAGTTAATTATAAACATCGTACCATTTCTTTGCAACGCAGGGCGTTAAGACAGTGTTAAGAAGTTGTGAAATTTTCATAAATTGCCCCAAAATGGTATTATGAAACCCTTACTTCATGTTAAGATAAGAAAAACTTGAAAACATGAAGAAAGGAAACGACAAACATTGAAGTTATTGAATCCAAAGATCCGGCAAAAATTTGCAGAATCCTTGAAGGCGGTTCTGCCGGTGGTGGGAATCGTGATTGCCCTAAGCTTTACCATAGCCCCCATTACCTCGAGCATCCTGCTGTGTTTCCTGGTGGGAGCGGTGATGGTCATGGTGGGTATGATGTTTTTTACCCTGGGTGCGGAAATGTCCATGTCCCCCATGGGAGAAAAAGTGGGCGCACGAATGACGCAGAGTAAAAATATTCTGCTGATCGTAGTGCTGTCTTTTCTGTTGGGTGTTGTGATCACGATATCCGAACCGGACCTGCAGGTGCTGGCGACACAGGTGCCTTCGGTACCGAATATGACTCTGATTCTTGCAGTGGCGGTGGGCGTTGGACTGTTTCTGGTCATCGCTCTCTTGCGTATGCTGATCGGTGTGGCGCTGCCGCCGTTATTGACTTTTTTCTACATAATCGTTTTTGTACTGGCGTTTCTCGTGCCGGAGAATTTCCGGGCGGTGGCGTTCGATTCCGGCGGTGTGACTACAGGTCCCATGACCGTTCCTTTTATCATGGCGCTTGGTGTAGGTATCGCTTCCATTCGTAACGACCATCATGCGGCGGATGACAGCTTCGGTCTGGTAGCATTGTGTTCCATCGGTCCTATCCTGGCGGTGATGGTGCTGGGACTGATCTACAAGCCCACGAATGCGGATTATCAGCCGGTGGCAATCCCGGAGATCTCCGATTCTGTGGAGCTGGCGAGACTTTTTGCCCACGGAATCCCGGATTACATCAAAGAGATCGCAATTTCTCTGCTTCCCATCGTATTATTTTTCGGTTTGTTCCAGATTTTTGCCCTGCGGTTGTCCGGAAAAACACTGGCGAAGATCCTGATCGGTCTGGTGTATACATATATCGGACTGGTACTGTTCCTGACAGGAGCAAATGTGGGCTTTATGCCCGCCGGTAATTACCTCGGTCAGGTCATGGCAGGCAGATCCTACCGGTGGGTACTGGTGCCGGTGGGAGCATTGATCGGATACTTTATCGTAAAAGCGGAGCCGGCGGTCTATGTGCTGAATCATCAGGTAGAGGAACTGACGGACGGCGCCATCTCCGCGAAATCCATGGGGATTTCCCTGTCGGTAGGCGTATCGGTATCCGTAGCGATTGCGATGATCCGGGTACTGACCGGAATCCCGATTCTGTGGTTTTTGATCCCGGGCTACGGTGTGGCGATCGGGTTGTCCTTTTTCGTGCCGAAGATATTTACTGCGATCGCTTTCGACTCCGGTGGAGTGGCGAGCGGTCCCATGACAGCTACCTTTTTGCTGCCGCTTGCGCAGGGCGCCTGTGTAGCGGTCGGCGGGAACCTGGTGGCAGATGCCTTCGGCGTGGTGGCAATGGTAGCAATGACGCCGTTAATTACGATCCAGATACTGGGAATGGTATATCAGTTAAAGCAGCGAAAGGGCGGTGCCGGAATATTTGCCGGTGCGTCCGATGCCTTTGGTGCTTTGGATGAGAATGCCATCATTGAACTGTAGGAGGTGCGCCCATGAGTGAATTATATATGATGGTCACCATCACCAATCGTCAGCTGACGAGGAAATTCGTGGAATGTTATAAGGAAAACGGCGCACAGGTCGGCGGTATCACCGTCGGCATGGGAACGGCAGCCAACGAGATTCTGGATTATTTCGGACTGGACGGCATGGAAAAAAGTGTATTGTTCCACGTCGTCACAGATGCTTCCTGGCGGCAGATCAAGGCGGCATTGCGTAAGAAGATGCAGATCGACCTCCCGGGAATGGGGATTGCATTTATCATTCCCATAAGCAGCATCGGCGGTAAAAAAGCACTGAATTATCTGACCTGCGGGCAGGAATTCGTAAAAGGAGAGGAGTCCACTTTGAAAGAGACGAAGAATGAGCTTCTGGTAGTGATAGCCAATCATGGATATACGGAACTGGTAATGGATGCGGCGCGAGAAGTACATGCGGCTGGTGGTACTGTCATCCATGCAAAAGGCACCGGAACGGAAAATGCACAGCAGTTTTTGGGTGTGACACTGGTGCCGGAAAAAGAAATGTTGTTCATTGTGGTCAAAAGTGAGCAGAAAAATTCCATCATGCGTGCTATAATGGAAAAGGCGGGACTGGAGAGCAAGGCAAAAAGTATCGTATTTTCCCTTCCCGTGACAGATACTGCAGGCATGCGCCTGATGGAGGAGATGGGAGAGACATGACAAACGGCTTATCCCAGCCGAGAAAACAGTTCCTGGATGTGCTCCGGGTGCTGGCGACCTGTGCGGTAGTGCTGATGCACGTACTGACAGGCGCGACAGATGTGACAGACGCGTCAATCATGCCGGAATACCGGTCATTATTGCTGTCAGTTATGGATTTGGTGACCTGGTGTGTTCCGATCTTTTTATTGATTTCGGGATATTTGTTTCTGAATCCGGAACGTGCGTTGACTTATCCTGTCATGATTAAAAAATATTGCAGGAGGATTGCGTTGGCGATCCTCCTATTCGGCGTTCCCTATGCTGCGTCGGAACTGGTGGTGGCAGAGCGGACGGTTCGACCCGGCATGTTTCCCGAAGCGGTGAAAATGGCGCTGACGGGGAATACCTGGTCCCATATGTGGTATTTGTATCTGATCCTGTTTTTGTATCTGATCACACCACTGCTTAAGAAAGTGCTGCAGGTGATTCCGGTATGGGGAGTTGCGGTCGTAATGGCGGTGATTTTCCTTGGGAGCAGTGTGGCACCTTTTCTGAATAAGGTGTTTGACATTAACAGCATTCCGGTATTGCCGGATGGCGGTGTGTATTTCCTGTACTATCTGTGTGGATATCTGTTCGCGAAAAGAGAGGTACGTGGGGACAGAGATCCTGCCGGGGAAAATGGAACAGGCGCCGGGGAGAAACGTGGTTGGAATCTGTGGCTGGTGGCTGCTGCAGTGCTGGCACTGGGAATGGTCCTTAGCAGGATTTTTGGCTTTTCTGTGCAGATGGCGTACAATTATCCGTTTACGGTCGTGCTGGCGGTGTTATTATTTGCCGCGGGGCAGAACAGTAATATAAAAAAATACCGGATCCCCTGGCAGGAGGCGGGAGCTTTGAGCTTCGCCGTATACCTGGTACATCCGGTGTATGTGAATCTGTTTTATAAATTTGTGAAGCTGACACCGTTTACAGTGCTGGAGCGGTGCGGGGGGCAATCTGTTGCAGCGGGCAATGCATTATTGCTTTTGCTGTTACTTGTATTCTGCTTGGTAGTGCTGATGCTGGCAACGGCGACTGCGTGGGTACTGCGAAAGATCCCGGCACTTAGAAAATATGTGCTGTAGATAATACAAGGAGCCCTCATGACGGGGGCTCCTTTTCGTATTTACTTCTTTTGCCAGCGACCGGAAGCACCGCAGGGGAGTACCAGACCACTCTCAGTGACGGGAAGACCGATCTCCTGGGCTTCCACATGACCGCCGAACTTTTTCGTCAGTGTGGAATTCATCATATAGGACAGCACGGCGGGCTGTAATCCTGTGGTATAGGAATTGATCAGGAAGAACAGCGCATCATCGGACAACAGCTGTGCGGTCAGTCCCACGAAATCCCAGATGTTATCTTCTATTTTCCAGATCTCGCCCTTGGGTCCTCTGCCGTAAGAGGGAGGATCCATGATGATGCCGTCGTATTTATTGCCGCGGCGGATCTCACGTTCTACGAACTTCATGCAGTCGTCCACCAGCCAACGAATAGGTGCATCGGCAAGCCCGCTGGCAGCGGCGTTCTCTTTTGCCCAGCCGACCATACCCTTGGAGGCATCCACGTGGGTCACGGCAGCGCCCGCAGCGGCTGCGGATACGGTGGCACCACCGGTGTAGGCGAAGAGATTCAGCACCTTTACGGGGCGATCTGCGTCATGAATCAGACCGGAGAACCAGTCCCAGTTCACTGCCTGCTCAGGGAACAGACCGGTATGCTTGAAACTGAAGGGCTTCAGATGGAAGGTCAGAGGATCGGATCCTTTTTCTTCTTTCTGGAAAGGCAGGGCGTAATGGATCGCCCACTCATCCGGCAGATGGAAAAATTCCCATTCGCCGCCGCCCTTGGCACTTCTGTGATAATGACCGTTTTTCTGTTTCCACCCCTTATGGTCGTGGGGCGTCTTCCAGATGACCTGGGGATCCGGACGGACGAGAATATAATCCCCCCAACGCTCTAATTTTTCTCCGCTGGATGTGTCCAGCACTTCATAATCTTTCCAATGATCTGCAATCCACATATATAGAAACCTTTCTGTGTAAACTTTGTAATTACCTTTTTATAGAACATATTTATAGAATATAATAGAAGGACGACTTTTTCAAGGAATACTTGCATGTGTAGAAACATGTTGCGTGATATATAAAAGCGTATTACCCAAACTCAGCTCGCGCAGATTTGGCTATTTTGCCAAGTTGACAATTAATGATACGTTTGTTATGCTCTGAATGTAAGCAGATTTTCTTTAAATTTCTGTGTCGGCGCAAGCCGGTGTCTATGACTTCCGAGGAATCCCTGCTTAAATACCCAACAATTATTAGAATAGAGCAGGGGAAGGCGAAGGCATAGTTATATTCTCCTGTACAAAGTGCAAAGGAGAATGCAGATGGCAAAACGCTATGAAGAACTGACGATTGCGGATGACTTTATGTTTGGCAAGGTAATGGAAGATATGATACTTTGCCGGGATTCCCTGGAATGTCTGTTACAGGATCCGGTGGGACAACTGGAGGAAATACAGACGCAGCGGGGATTTCACTATACATCAAAGGGCAAACCGGTTCGTTTGGACGTATACACGAGAGACCGTGGACACATCTACGATGCGGAGATGCAGAACCTGAACCACCAGTCCGTGGAGAAACTGGAACTTCCGAAGAGAAGCCGGTTCTATCAATCTACCATGGATACGGACCATTTGAGCAAAGGGAAATCTTATCGGGAACTGCCGGAGGGAAAGGTGTTGTTTCTCTGCACCTTCGATCCCTTTGGGCTGGGTTATGCGAAATATTCTTTTCAGAACCGTTGTGAAGAGAACAGAGACCTGTGCCTGAAGGATGGAACCGAGAAGATTTTTTATAACTGCGTCAGCGCATCCGAGAACGTGCCGGATCATTTGAAAGAGCTGTATGATTATATCAGAACCGGGAAAGTCGGAGGAGACCTGACCCGGAGGATCGACGAGGCAGTGATCAGAGCGAGAAAAAACGAAGTGTGGAGGTCAGAGTACATGAAAGAGCTATTGCATGATGATGACGTCAGAGAAGAAGGTAGGGCAGAGGGTATAGAAGTTGGCAGGGCAGAAGGCGAGAACCTGCTGTTGGCACTGATTTCGCGGATGAGCATCGGAGGAGATGCGGATAAGGCAGTGCAGCTGAGCAACCCTGTGGTATTGCAAGAGATGCGCCAAAAGTACGGAATGTAATAAATGCAAAACGAGAGGAGCAGCAATGCTCTTCTTTTTTTGTGGAAATTCTCCGTCTGGCATGTGTGAAATTCGATTACTAAACGGGAATTTCGGTTTACAAATGAATCAAAATTACCTCTTACGGTCGATTCATGTCGAATTTGGGTCGATTCATACATAAAACGGTTTTTCATAAGGGAGATATGCTACATTGTCTATAAATAATTCTGGCATATTATACCCAAGAGGGAGGATTCTATGAAAAAACGAGTTTTGAGCATGTTACTGGCATTTACACTCTGTTTCTCAACGGTGCCCATGACGGCATTTGCGCAGGGAACAGAAGTAGTGGCAGAGCAGGAAGAACAGCAGGAGGAGACAGAACCTGCAGCCGTGCAGGAGGAAGTCGAAGCAGTGGCGACACCGGAGACTCCGGTCGATGAGAGCACCACAGCGGAAGACTCCGTCACGGACGAAGAAATCGACATTGTCAGCCCTGCCGATGAAAGTGTCAGCGGTGGCGATGCCGGTGAGCAGAACACCGAGGTGGACTCTGAAAACGATGCGGCAGTGCAGGCAGTTCAGGCGCTCATTGACGCCCTGCCGGACGAAGTGACAGCGGAAAATGCGGACGAACTTCAGACACAGCAGGCTGCTATCGACGAGGCTATGGCAGCACTGACTGAGGAGCAGATCGCAGCGCTGGATATGGAGCGCTATGATGCAATTTGTGCAGCGCTGACGAAGCTTGTGGCGGTGCAGGATGGTGAGCATATCCATCCCATCTGTGGCGCAACCTGTAATGACGGTGAGAAGCATACAAATGTGACTTGGACACCAACGAAAGTACTGACTGATGATATGGAAGCTGGCAACTATTATCTGACCACCAACATCACGTTGGAACATCAATGGGCTCCGACTAACAACATAAATCTGTGCTTAAACGGTCACAATATCACATTTACTAAAAATGATTCAGAAGCTACCGACCAGAATGTAATTGTTATTAAAAATGTACGATTAAATCTATGTGATGCACATGGGCAAGGCGCAGTCATTGCAGCCGTCAATGAAAGTACTGGCACCTTGTGTGGTGGTGTGTATATTGAAAATGGTGTATTCAACCTATATAACGACGCGAAAATCAATGCGCACGATTATGGTGTGTGGATTAATCAAAATGGCAGTTTTACTATGTATGGCGGAACTGTAACAGGCAAAGCGAGAGAAGGGGTGCATGTAAGCCAGGCTGCCGAGTTCGATATGAAAGGTGGAGAAATCAGCGGCTGCGAGACTAATGGTGGTGTACTTGTAATGGGGAGATCCACTAGCGATAGCTACAGTCGGGTTGGTGGTAAATTCAATATGACTGGTGGCAAGATCTGCAACAATACATCTACAGATGCTGAGAATGGCGGTGGAGTAACTGTGTACTATGGTCAGTATGGTTACGGCAGCTTCACTATGGAAGGCGGCGAGATTAGCGGCAATACAGCGAAAAATGGAAATGGCGGTGGTGTATATATAAAATGCAATGCCAGCAACCCCAGCTATTATCCCGGCGGTTTCACCATGACCGGAGGAACGATCAGCGGCAACACGGCGAGCGGAAAAGGTGGCGGTGTGTATGTGGAAGCTAACAAATCGTCCATGAAGAACATTGCTATGTTCTATTTCGGTCGTGATGCGAAAATCACCGATAATACTGTCAGTAATGTTTATCTGTGTGACAACAACACGATTACTATCAGTTGGTATAAATTGAAGAGCGGAGCCCATATAGGCGTGACGTTAGAAAATTTACCTGAAGAGGGCGCTTATACGGTGATCGCAACTAGCGCAAACAATGGCTACTTAGAAGATGCAATCACCAGTGATAATGCTGATTATACAATTCTGCGGTCTGGCGATGAAGTGATAATCTACTCTAAGACGACTAAACTGCATAGTGTTTCTTATACAAATAACATTAATGCGGGCACTGCTACTGTAACAATTACGGATGTAGCCGGTGGCAACTATAATGTCAGCGGAAGCACGACATTCAATATCGGTAAAGCCACAATCACTGTGACACCGAAGGTTGATCAGAAAACAATCTATGGTATGGCAGATCCGGAACTGAAATATAGTTCCGCGGGTGCTGAAAATAGTGAGGTACCTGCTTTTACCGGTGCATTGTCAAGAGCTGATGGTACAAATGCAGGAAAGTATGATATTACTCTTGGTACACTTGCGCTGGCGGATAATAGTGCAGATAACTTCATGGCGGCTAACTATGAACTGAAACTTGCCGATACTGCAGTGCAATTCGAGATTGTGCCGAAGACCCTGGACAAAACAGATTTAGAGTTTACGGACAGTACTATTACAAAGACTTATGACGGCACTACTGAATGTACAACAGCTACAGTGCGTATTAAGCAAAGTGCTATTGTATATAAAAATGATGATTTACCCACCGTTAAGGGTACCTATGCCTACAATAGTGCAAATGTGAAGGAAGCCACAGAGGTGACTTTTACGTCTGATGAGGCAAGCAATAATAACTATATGCTGTTTCGCAGGTATTTCCTTCTACGATTATGCAACTGATAGGAAGGCGATGGGATAAAACAGGAATTCCTGTGCTTATTTCTCCATATATATCAGAACGCACAGCTCAAATTTGCGAAGAAAATGGAATAGGATACTTTGATTATGCCGGAAATTGTTGGTTCGTTGGACATTCTATTTATTTATCAGAAAAAGGGAATAAGAATATTATGCCCAAAGAATATAAGGCGGTGACTATATTTGAAAAATCCTCTGTGGTGTCCTCTATGATTCTCAGGGAACTGTTTGACGATATTACGAAAGTATGGAAACAGAAGTATCTGTCAGAAAAAGTCGGCTGTAGTATTGGACAGGTATCTAAAGTAATGAACTATCTTATAGAAAATGCATGGGCAGAAAAAACAAAGGACGGTTATAGACTTAAGGATCCGGAATCATTGCTGCGGGAGTGGAGTAATGCCTATGGAAAGAAAGAAAATCCTGCGTATGCCTGTTATAGTTTGGATAATATTTCGGTTTTTGAAAATAAATTAGATACGCTCAGGAGGGATACAGGAATAATCTCTTATCTTACCGGATTGTCAGGTGGTGTACGTTACGCACCGGTGGTACGTTATAATAAAGTGCATATGTATATTGAAGCTGAGGATATTCCGGAAGCCATTCAATATTTAGGAATGAAAGAAGTGAGTAGCGGTTCCAATGTGATTCTTTACCCATTAGAGAATGATTCTTATGTTATGGGATGCAGAGAGATTGAAGGCTCTATAGTGGTGTCACCGGTGCAGATTTATTTGGATTGTATGCAGCTAAAGGGGCGTGGAGAAGAAATGGCAGAAGCTATTTTACAGAAGGAGATTCTGAAATGATAAGGGACGAAGACTTAAAAAGCAGTGTGGACTACTCTGAAGGACAGAAGAAAGCAGCCCACAGAGTTCTTGTGGAATTGGTTAATATATTCAGGGAATATGAGGATGCAATTCGGATTGTTGGAGGCTGGGTGCCGGATCTGATGTTTCCGGGAGAAGGTCATGTAGGAAACGTAGATGTGGATGTTTTAATCAATCACATGACTTTAGAGGATGAAGGATATCAAAATATGTCCCGGATTCTACAAAAAAGCGGTTACAGAGAACATCCGGATAAGTATTTTTCTTTTATAAAAATAGTGGATGTGGACGGAATCTCCTATGACGTAGATGTTGATATTCTTGCAGGAATGTATGGTGGCACACAACAGAAAAAACGAAGTCAGCATGTGCAGGGGCTTAAAGCGTTAAAGGCTACAGGAGGAAATTTCGCATTTGATTTTCCGGCGCAAAAAATCAGTGTTGAAGCAAAACGTCCGGATGGCGCAGTCGATGTGGCGAGTGTGAATGTGGTTGGCGTGGTTCCATATATTATTATGAAAACTGCGGCAATGGGCAGAGGAAAAGCAAAGGATGCGTATGATATATATTTTATCATTACAAATTACAGAGGCGGAGTAAAAGAATTAGCAAAAGAATTTCAACCGGTGAGAGATAGAAAAATTGTTTTGGAAATGAAGGATAAGTTAGCTGGAAAATTTGCATCTGCCGAGCACGCAGAACCTAAAGATGTTTCTGATTTTTTGGATCTGGAAGACGAAGAAGACATTGAAATAATAAAGAGAGATGCGTATGAGCAGATACAGGCATTACTTAATCTTATATAGTGCTAAGCCTTGCTTTGGGACAATTCCAGGAACTGGAAAGACAAAGTATTTGCAATAATTGACAAAATGAACTGAATTTTTCAAGCAATTTAATGAATATGGCAAAAAATGTAAAATAATAGCTTGTATCAATTTCGTAAGGCATGGTAGAATATAGATATTCGGGAGATCGTTTTCCGAATATTTTAAAGAGAAGCAGGGGAGCAAAAAAGTGGCTGATATTGCATTACGTGAATTGATCGACGGAAAACGGCTGCAACATCTGCAGAATGAGTTCTGCAAGGTAACGGGGGTGACAGCGGTCTGCGTGGACAACGAAGGCAGAGCTGTGACGGAGCCGTATCTGGATAAGTCCTTAAGTCGGTCGGATGGGGAAGATCCGATCGCCGGGGAGTATCGAAGAAAAGCAGCACAGGCGTTGGACAGAGTGCAGGAAGGATCTCTGGAGGAACAGGTAGTGGAAGAACTGCCGGACGGCGGACATGTGGCGGCAGTGGCAGTCAGTGTGGAGAATAATATTATTCTGTACTGGCAGGTATATGATCTGAAGAAGATCGATACCATACCCTTTTACCAGATTCTGGATCTGCTGCGGGATACCAGCGTGGATATCTACAGAGACCGGGTGTCGTGTTTCAGCGCGGAAGCCGAGAGCAGAAGAAGCCGTTCCGCAGAGGAGGAGATGGGACGCAATCTCCATACTATAGAAGCAACCACGGAGATCGTACAGCTCTTAGACAGCGATGAGCAGATCGAACTTGCCATGAATAAATGGCTGAAAATATTATCGGAACATATCCAGGTGGACACGGCAGAGATTTTCCAACTGCATTCCGGAACCGATACCATGAATGTGGTCTGTGAATGGCGGGCACCGGGAATGATTTCCTATTTTGATAAGACCGGAGGGGTTCCGGTATATTCATTTCTTCATGCGGAGAAACCGCTGGTGGTGTCCACGGACAGCCTTGGGAAAGCGGGATCGGAGGAGATCGAAGAGATCGGCATGAAGGCTGTGATGATCTTCCCCATCCTGAAGCAGGAGAGCGGCAATATGGTGCTGTCTCTGAATCACAGGAAGCAGGGGCATGTGTGGAGCATGGCGGAGATCAAGTTCACGGCGGATGCGGTGAAGATTTTACAGAGTATTCTGACCAGACGGATCCAGAAAAATTCCCTGGCGGGTTCCTATGCGGCATTGGAAGAGATCCTGGATAATGTGGGCTGTGCCATCTATGTGACGGATCAGAACACAGGCAGGATGCTGTTCGCCAACCAGATCCTGAAGAATACTTTTGCCAAGGAACTGATGGACCATAATTTTGATGCCCTGCTGCAGACCAGCGTCCGTAAGGACAGATCGAAGGCAGTGAGTGTGGTGTATCATGCGGAGAAGGAGACCTGGTATGATCTGCTGTGCAAGGAGATCGCCTGGGTGGATGGTAAGAAAGCCAACCTGTACTCCCTGTATGATATTACGGATAAAAAGCTGTACCAGCGGCGTATTGAGCAGCAGGCGTATACGGATTTTCTGACGGGACTCTATAACCGTATGTGCTGTGAGAGAGATCTGGCAAGACAGATCGACCAGGCAAAAAAGACCGGCGGAAAAGGTGCTCTGCTGTACCTGGATCTGGATGATTTCAAGCATATCAACGACGGATTGGGACACCAGTACGGAGATGTGCTGTTGAAATCCATCTCCCATGCGTTAAAACGGATCAACGGTATCGAGAATACCTGTTACCGTATGGGCGGCGATGAATTTGTCATCGTGATCCCGCCGGAGAGCTATCCCCGGTTTGAAGATATCGTGGAAGACATTAAGAAGATCTTCAGTAAGCCCTGGTTTTTGAAGGATGCGGACTATTACTGTACCATGAGTATGGGTATCGTCACTTTCCCGGATGCCGGGGATTCCGTGGCGGAGCTGATCAAAAAAGCGGATATTGCCATGTACGAAGCGAAGAAGACCGGTAAGAACCGGGTGGCAGCCTACCGTGAGGGCATCGACTCCGTATCGGGACGTCGTCTGGATATGGAGAAGAATATGCGTGATGCTACGGTGGAGGGCTATCGGGAGTTCGAGGTCTACTACCAGCCCATCATTGATATCCAGGGCGGAAAGGATGTCTGTGCCGGTGCGGAGGCGCTGATCCGCTGGAACAGTGCGAAGCTGGGATTTATCTCCCCGGCGGAATTCATCCCGCTGGCGGAATATCTGGGGCTGATCAATCCCATCGGCAATTATGTGCTGACAGAAGCCTGTACCCGCTGCAAGCATTGGAATGATATCGGATACCCGAATTATAAAGTAAATGTCAACCTTTCCGTGGTACAGCTTCTGCAACCGGACATCGTGGAGACGGTGGAAAAAGCATTGAAGGACACCGGGCTGTCCCCGAAGAACCTGACACTGGAAGTGACGGAGAGTCTTGCCATCAATGATATGGAGCGCATGAAGGAGATCCTGAACCGGATCAAGGCTCTGGGCGTCTCCCTGGCGCTGGATGATTTCGGTACCGGCTATTCGTCTCTGAACCATATCCGGGAGATCCCCATCGATGTCATCAAGGTGGATCAGAGTTTTGTCAAGGATCTGGCAGAGGATGCTTACTCCCAGTCCTTTATCAAGATGGTGGCGGAGCTGGCAGAGACCATCGGCGTCAGCGTCTGTGTGGAAGGCATCGAGACCCCGGAGCAGTTCAAAGTGCTGCAGGGCATGAAAGTCAAATACATCCAGGGGTACTATTTCGACCGCCCCATGGAGCGCCATGCGTTTGAAGCAAAATACGTAAAAACCCCCTTGTCAAAATAAGGGCAGACATGCTACTATAATTACAGCTACACGACTGGCGGAACGCAGCCTGCTGCAGTGGAGATACCCACAGGGAGTGTAGAATAGTGAAAGCCGACCGCCTGGGCACCGTCTATTTTTGGTGCTTAGGCGGTATCTTTTTTGTAACTATTCAGAGCCATAAAATATTGACAGATGTTCGTCGAATGCTGACATTCGTAAGAACATTCGGCAATATTTTTTTGGCGAAGTAACCTCAATGAGTAAAAGGAAAGCATCGAAGATGCGGTTTTACGAATGAGGTTCTGAATAGTTACGAGATATATATAAAACGGAGGAAAAACTATGTTACAACTGGAACAGGAATTGAAAAGCAATGCTTATCCCGGCAGAGGCATCGTGATCGGTCGTTCTGCTAACGGTAAATACGCCGTGACTGCTTATTTTATCATGGGAAGAAGCGCCAACAGCCGCAATCGTGTGTTCGTGACAGAAGGAGAGGGAATCCGTACCCAGGCTTTCGATCCTTCCAAGTTAGAAGATCCCAGTCTGATCATCTATGCGCCGGTACGTGTCCTGGGCAACAAGACCATCGTGACCAACGGCGATCAGACCGATACCATCTACGAGGGAATGGACAAACAGCTGACGTTTGAACAGTCCCTGCGCAGCAGAGAATTCGAGCCGGACGGACCGAACTACACACCGAGAATTTCCGGTATCATGCATATCGAGAACGGAAAGTACAATTACGCCATGTCCATTTTAAAGAGTGACAACGGCAACCCCGATTCCTGCCTGCGTTTTACTTATGCTTATGAGAACCCTCTTCCCGGAGAAGGACGTTTCATCCATACTTATATGCACGACGGCAATCCCCTGCCCAGCTTCCAGGGAGAACCGAAGTTAGTCGAGATCCCCGATGATATGGATGCTTTTACCGATATGCTGTGGAACAGCTTAAATGAGGACAACAAGGTCTCCCTGTTCGTACGTTTCATTGACATCGAGACCGGTAAATATGAGACAAAGATCGTGAATAAAAATAACTAAGCGGAGGATACGAGAATGAACGAGATTCAGTTAAAATACGGATGTAACCCGAACCAGAAGCCTTCCAGAATCTTCATGGAAGACGGCAGTGACTTGCCGGTGACCGTGTTAAACGGCAACCCCGGATATATCAATTTCCTGGATGCTTTCAACGGCTGGCAGCTGGTCAAAGAGCTGAAGGAAGCTACGGGACTTCCCGCAGCCACTTCTTTCAAACACGTATCTCCCGCCGGTGCTGCGGTAGGGCTTCCCTTAAGCGACACCCTGGCGAAGATCTACTGGGTGGATGATTTAGGAGAGCTGTCTCCCTTAGCATGTGCGTATGCGAGAGCCCGGGGTGCAGACAGAATGTCCTCCTTTGGTGACTTCATTGCGTTGTCCGATGTCTGCGACAAGGATACCGCCCGCCTCATTAAGAGAGAGGTATCCGACGGTGTCATCGCTCCCGGCTATACCGATGAGGCACTGGAGCTGTTAAAGCAGAAGAAAAAGGGTGCCTATAACATCATCCAGATCGATCCTTCCTACCAGCCCGCTCCCATCGAGCACAAGCAGGTATACGGCATCACCTTCGAGCAGGGGCGTAACGAACTGGATATCAATGGTGATCTGTTGTCCAACATCGTGACTGTGAACAAGGAGATCCCGGAGAGCGCTCTGATCGATATGAAGATCGCATTAATCACATTAAAATACACCCAGTCCAATTCCGTATGTTATGTCAAGGACGGTCAGGCAATCGGTATCGGTGCAGGACAGCAGTCCCGTATCCACTGTACCAGACTGGCAGGCAGCAAGGCGGACAACTGGTTCTTACGTCAGTCTCCGCAGGTACTGGGACTGCAGTTCGTAGACAGCCTCGGCAGAGCCAACCGCGACAATGCCATTGACGTCTACATGGGCGATGAGTACATGGATGTTCTGGCAGACGGTACCTGGGAAGGTATCTTCAAGGTAAAGCCTCCCGTATTTACCAGAGAGGAAAAGAGAGCATGGCTGGACAAAATGCAGGATGTGACTCTGGGAAGCGATGCATTCTTCCCCTTCTCCGATAACATCGAGAGAGCACATAAGAGCGGCGTAAAATACATCGCACAGCCCGGCGGATCCGTGCGCGACGGCGATGTTATCGCTTGCTGCGATAAATACAACATGGTGATGGCATTTACAGGCATCCGCCTGTTCCACCACTAAGACGGAAAGGGTTATTTATGAACAGACGAGGGGACGCAAAAAGCAGAGAAATGATGCTGGAAGAATTGCTGGGGTATGACCGGGTGACGATCCAGTGCCACGACAATCCGGATGCGGATGCCATTGCTTCCGGCTTTGGATTATATTGTTTTTTCCGTGATCAGGGTAAGGATGTAAGCCTTCTGTATTCCGGCAGGAACATGCTGAGAAAGGCAAATCTGAAGCTGATGGTGGAGCGCCTGCAGATTCCGTTAGAGTACCTGCCCCAGCCCGGGGAGGAAGCGGTGGAAGGACTGCTTATCACCGTGGACTGCCAGTACGGTGCCGGAAACGTGACGAAGATCCCGGCGGAGGAGATCGCGGTGATCGACCATCATCCGTTAGAGATCATCTGTACCGAGAGAATGCGCCTGCAGCCCAGCATGGGAAGCTGTGCAACGCTGGTGTGGACAATGCTCCAGGAGATGCATTACCCTGTGGAAAAAGATAAGAATTTGGGTACCGCGCTGTACTACGGTCTGTTCATGGATACGAGCCAGTTCTCCGAATTATCCAATCCCATCGATATGGATATGCGTGAGAGCCTGAATTTTGACAAGAATCTGATCTCCCTGTTCCGCAATTCCAACATCTCCCTGAAGGAGCTGGAAATCGCCGGAGTGGCAATGTTACGCTGCAACTATAATGACGATTATCAGTTCGCCGTGATCCATGCCCAGCCCTGTGATCCCAACGTCTTAGGTCTGATCAGTGATTTCCTCTTACAGGTGGCGGGAGTCAATGCCTGTGCGGTCTATAATGAGGACAGCGGCGGATACAAATTTTCTGTCAGAAGCTGTATCCGGGAGGTCAATGCCAGCGAGTTGTCGGATTATCTGTCGGAGGGCATCGGTTCCGGCGGCGGACATTATGAGAAGGCGGGCGGCTATATCAGCATGAAGCTGTATGAGGAGAAATATCCTGCCCTGCATTCCGAAGCGTATTTTAATAACCGGATGACACAGTATTTCGATAATTTCAAGATCGTGTATGCACAGGACAGAGAGTTCCCGGTGGAAAATGCAATGAAATACCGCAGACGGAAAAATCCCATTGCATGTCTGTGTGCAACGGATCTGGCGGACCTGGGAAGCGTGGTCTCTGTCCGCACCCAGAACGGAACGTTTGATATCGATACGAGACAGAAGGTCTATTATACTCTGGAGAACAACGGGGAATTACACCGGATCGCCGGGGAGAGATTCCATCGGATCCTGGAGAGGACAGACATTTCCCTGCCGGAGGATTATTGCAGCGGCATGGGATACATTCCGCGCGTGAAGGACGGCAGAGACGGCAGCAACCATCTGCTGACAGAATATGTACATATGAGTATGCCGACAGATGCTTTCTGCATCTATGCCATAGAGCTGAAGCAGGGTGTAAAAGTATTCCCGGTCTGGGACGAGGACGAATATATGACTGGCAAGACAGGGGATTATCTGGCTGCCAGCGAGGATGATCCTCACAATATGTTTATTGAGTCCGGACAGTATCTTCTGGATTATTTTGAAGAGATGGCATAAGATGGCATAAGAATCACAAAAAAAGGTTTATTAAATTTTCCTTGTGTGGTAAGATTAAAGTCACATAATCAGTATTAAGTAAACGAAAGGCAAGGACATCACCATGAGCGAAATGGAAAAAGAAATCGTAGATTCCGCAGAAGTGAAGGAGTCTAAGAATTTTATAGAGCAGATCATCGATAAGGATCTGGCGGAGGGCGTATACGATACAGTACATACCCGTTTCCCTCCCGAACCCAACGGTTATCTTCATATCGGACATGCCAAGAGTATTCTGTTGAACTACGGCCTGGCACAGAAGTATCACGGGAAGTTCAACCTGCGTTTTGATGATACCAACCCCACCAAGGAGAAGGCAGAGTTCGTAGAGTCCATCAAGGCAGATGTAAAGTGGCTGGGTGCAGACTGGGAGGACAGACTTTTCTTCGCGTCCAACTATTTTGACCAGATGTATGAAGCAGCCGTGAAGCTGATCAAAAAGGGCAAGGCATATATCTCTGATCTAAGCGCAGAGCAGATCCGTGAATACAGAGGAAGCCTGACCGAGCCCGGTAAGGAAGATCCCGGAAGTACCAGAAGCGTAGAAGAGAATCTGGCACTGTTCGAGGATATGAAGGCAGGCAAATACGAGGACGGCAGCAAAGTACTGCGTGCCCGTATTGATATGGCATCTCCCAATATCAACATGCGTGATCCCGTTATCTATCGTGTGGCACATATGTCTCATCAGAATACCGGAGACAAGTGGTGCATTTACCCGATGTACGATTTTGCCCATCCCATTGAGGATGCCATCGAGGGTGTGACCCATTCCATCTGTACGCTGGAGTTCGAGGATCACAGACCCCTGTATGACTGGGTGGTAAGAGAGCTGGAATATCCTCATCCTCCCAAGCAGATCGAGTTCGCCAAGCTGTACCTGACCAATGTGGTCACCGGTAAGCGTTATATCAAGAAGCTGGTAGAGCAGGGCATCGTGGACGGCTGGGACGATCCCAGACTGGTATCCATCGCCGCACTGCGCAGAAGAGGTTTCACACCGGAGTCTATCAAGAAGTTCGTAGAGCTGTGCGGTATCTCCAAGGCACAGTCTTCCGCAGACTATGCAATGTTAGAGTATTGTATCCGTGAGGATCTGAAGGCAAAAGCCCCTCGTATGATGGCAATCTTGGATCCCGTGAAGCTGGTCATTGACAATTATCCCGAAGGACAGACCGAGATGCTGCCCGTAGTGAACAACCCGGAGAACGAGGAGCTGGGCAGCCGTGAGGTGCCTTTCGGCAAGGAATTATATATCGAGAGAGACGACTTCATGGAAGAGCCTCCCAAGAAGTATTTCCGTATGTTCCCTGGCAACGAAGTGCGTCTGATGAGCGCTTATTTCGTAAAGTGCACCGGCTGTGTCAAGGATGAGAACGGCAAGGTCGTGGAAGTACATTGTACTTATGATCCCGAGAGCCGCGGCGGCAACAGCCCCGACGGCCGTAAGGTCAAGGGAACGATCCACTGGGTAAGCGCAGCAGAGTCTGTGAAGGCACAGGTTCGTCTGTATGAGAATATCATCGACGAGGAGAAGGGGGTATACAACGAGGACGGAAGTCTGAACCTGAATCCCAATTCTCTGACCGCACTGACAGAGTGCCGCTTAGAACCTGCATTCGCAGATGCGAAAGCGTATGACCGCTTCCAGTTCGTAAGACAGGGATTCTTCTGCGTGGATTACAAGGATACCAAACCCGGAGAACTGGTATTTAACCGGATCGTGTCTCTGAAGAGTTCTTACGTACTGCCGAAGTAAGGCCGGAAAGGAAAATACAAAAGAATGTCAGGTAAATTATTTGGACTGGCGGATTTAGGATTGGACAACCTGGAAGATATGGATATCTTCGGACAGGAGAAAAAGGAAGAGAAGGCAGCAGCCGAAGCTCCGAAAATAGAAGAGAAAGATCTGATCTTTGACAAGACCTTCACCTGCCCCGTCTGCGGAGAAGACTTTTCCGCCAAGATCATGAAGACGGGAAAAGCAAGACTTTTAGGCACCGACCAGGATCTTCGTGCAAAATACGAAGGCATTGATGCCGTAAAATACGATGTGATTCTGTGCCCGCACTGTGGTTATGCGGCGCTGAACCGATATTTTAACAGCCTGAATAAGGTATATGTAAAACTGATCAGGGAGAACATCAGCAGCAAAGTACAGCTGCACAGCTTTGATGATGACATCTATTCTTACGAAGAAGCCATCGAGCGCTATAAGCTCTGCCTGGCAAATGCCGTGGTAAAACGTGCCCATGCCAGTGAAAAGGCTTATATCTGTTTAAAGAGCGGCTGGCTTATGAGAGGTTACCAGGAATATCTGGAAGAGTCCGGGGATACGGATATGGTGAGACTCCGCGAGGTGAAGACCATGGAGGAGACCTATCTGAAAAATGCCTACACCGGTTTCACGGAAGCACTGCAGACAGAAGGCTTCCCGATGTGCGGCATGGATGAGATCACGGTGGATTTCCTCATTGCAGTGCTGGCTGCCAGATTAAAAAAGTATGATGTGGCGGGCCGCATGGTAGCAACGATTCTTACTTCTCCTTCTGCCAATGCCCGTACCAAGGACAAAGCGAGAGAACTGAAGGATCAGATTCTGGAGGAACTGAAGAGTCAGAAGAAGTAGGACAGTAGGATAACACTATGTATGATATGACGATCCGGCTGCGTACAGACAGCGACAAATGTCTGTACCAGCAGATATATGAGCATATACGACAGGAAATCAGGGAAGGGAAGCTTCTGGCAGGAGAGAGGCTTCCCTCCACGCGTTCTCTGGCAGAATATCTGCAGGTAGCGAGAAGTACGGTGGACTATGCCTATGATCAGCTGTTAAGCGAGGGCTACATTGAGGCGAGACCTTATAAGGGCTATTTTGTCTGCCGTCTTGAGGATATTTTTACCATGGAGCCGCAGGAGCTTCCGGAGCCTGAGACCGCGGGAGCGGACAGAGAGGACGGCGGGGAAGCACCGCAGATCGATTTTTCCCCTTATGGCATCGATATGACCGGGTTCCCTTTCGGCGTGTGGAAACGGATCACGAAAAATATTTTAAATGACAGTAACAGTGAACTGTTTGCCCAGGGAGAACCACAAGGAGATTACGACCTGCGGATGACTATCGGCCGCTATCTGCATTCCTCCCGTGGCGTGAACTGCCGCCCGGAACAGATCATTGTGGGAGCAGGAAACGATTATCTGCTGTTATTACTGGAGAAAATACTGGGAAGACATGTGGGAATTGCCATGGAGAACCCGACCTACAAGCGGGCTTACCGGATCTTCCAGTCTTTTGCCTATCGTATTCACACTGTGGACATGGATGATAAGGGAATGCGGGCGGACAGGCTTTCAGAGCTGCCGGTGCGGGTGGCGTATGTGATGCCGTCCCACCAGTATCCCACCGGCGCGGTCATGACCATCGGCAGGCGGGCGGAATTGCTGCGCTGGGCGGAAAAGGAGCCGGACCGTTACCTGATCGAGGATGATTACGACAGTGAATTCCGCTATCGCGGCAAACCGATTCCTTCCCTGCAGTCCTCGGATAAGCGGGGAAAAGTGATCTATATCGGTACGTTTTCCAAGGCAATCGCCCCTGCCATCCGTGTCAGCTATATGGTGCTTCCGGAGAGGCTGCTGGAGGTCTACCGCAGGGACTGTTCCTTTTATTCCTGCACGGTATCCCGAATCGACCAGCGGATCCTGAATGAATTTATCCGGGACGGGTATTTTGAGCGGCATCTGAACAAGATGCGGATGTTCTATCGTGCCAAACATGATTTATTACTTGCCGGATTGGAGCCGTTTCAGAAGAAATTTACAATCTCCGGAGAGGACGCGGGACTGCATCTTCTGCTGACTGCCAGAAAAGATGTGACAGAGCGGGAACTGATGAAAAAAGCAGCGGACGTGGGAGTCCGGGTCTATGGAATGTCGGAAAATATGGTGGAGACGGATGCACCGAAGGCAACGATACTGTTGGGATTCGGAAGTGTGAATGAGGCAGACATGCAGGAAGGTCTGCACAGATTGCAAAATGCATGGCTGTGAGACCTTCACAATAGCTTCTTATGAATTATTCTTCACTGATGGGAGGCTCTGCGTCGTCGGCATCTTCCTCGTCGAAGAATTCTTCGACGTTCTCCACGGTCTCGCCCTCTTCCCCGGCAGCTGCATCTGCTGTATCTGCCTTCGCAGTGTCGTCATCTGCGGGAGCCTGTGCGGCATTCAGAGGAACATAATTGCGGGAGAATTCATTGCTCTCTTCCAGATCCTCATGAAAATCATCGTAATCGTCATCTGCATCGGAAGATTCTTTCAGCTTGGAATCTTTCTGTTGCATATAGTAGTAAGCAGCTGCAGCTGCGGTACCTGCTGCTGCGGTGAACAGCAGAAATTTGCCAAATTTTTTAGCCATAGGGTTGCTCCTTCCATGTTGTAGCGTATGTAACTGACCAAAGTTTCATGCATTTGTCCATACAGTTATATGATAAACCCTATTGACCAAAATGAAAAGGGATATGTTGCGATATGAATGAGAAATTTTTTGATTTAAACAAAGAAAAACAGGATCGGATGATCAATGCGGCACTGAAAATATTCGCCCGGAACGGTTACAGACATGCCAGCACGGATGATATCGTGAGGGAGGCGGCCATCAGCAAGGGCCTGTTATTTCATTATTTCGACAATAAGCTGGGGGTCTACACCTTTGTCTATGATTACAGTGTGCGGTATCTGCTGTTAGAGCTGTCCACGGCGGTAAATACGAAGGAGACGGATCTGTTTACGCTGATGCAGCAGGTAGAATGCGGGAAAATGCATGCTCTGCGCGGCTATCCTTATCTGCAGCAGTTTTTAAACCGGGCGCAGTCCGAGAATGTCAGTGCGGCACTGTTAGCCACTGAGGAGAGCAGACTGCGTCTGGAGGAAGCTTACGAAGCCATTTATGAAAAAGCGGATCTTACCGGGTATGCGTCGGAAGCGGATGTGCGGAAGCTTAGGAAAATGCTGGAACTGACGATCAAGGGACTGATGAACGAGAGAATCTTAGAGGATGCCCTCCAGCCGGAGTTGCTGTATGAGGAGATTCTGGAGTATCTGCAATTGAGCAGAAGGCTGGTGGAACGCTCCGCGCAGCCCTCTGAGGAAGAAATTTCGTAAAAATAGCATCATAATGCATCAAAATTATTTGGAAGATTTATAGGCGGGATCTGCGGGATACCCGCCTTTTAATTTCTGCATGCCGCGCTGGATGGCATCTTTGGAATTCTTCCAGTCGGCGTCCTTGTTGCGGTAGTCGAATTTCTCCACCAGCCAGGATACATCCTCGGAGATCCGCTGCATATTCGCTTCCATGACGGGGAGGAGACAGTCGTAGAATTCCTGTTTTTCCTTGTCGGAGAGCTTACGGTCCGCGGCTTCGCAGAGGTCGCCGAAGTGGGGCAGACAGAAGCCCTTGCCGTCTTTGAGCTTCTTACGGAAGCTTTCATCATTTTTCCACAAATAGAAGAAAGTATCCAGATATCTTTCATAAGTATCCTTGTACTGGGAACAGATATAGCAGGAGTCCTCTTTTGCCCGGATCCACATGCCGATGGTATTTTCGCTGCCCTCGGCTTTTTTGAATTTATTCAGGAGAGAGCTTTTTCCGGGACGGAAGGAGACAAATTCCTGCTGCATTTCCTTGATCATACGCTGGTAGTGAGTCTTTAAAATCCAGGCATTTCCCAGAGTGTTGCCGTAGTCGAACATTTTCTGAAAATGATACCGACAGAAGCCTGCCTTGTCGGTCTGTTCTCTGATATCCGCCTCCATGTAGGAGGAGCCGGAGCCTAAGACGAAGTCCAACAGATCCTGCTCAATACTGCGGTGAATGTAGCAGAAAGGACATTCGTCCTGCGCGTTTACGGCATCGTTTAAGGGGATGGTATATAACTGTTCTTTCATAGGAAATATCCTTTTTCATATCCTTTCTTAGTCGTTGTTATATCCAT
Source organism: Bacteroidales bacterium H4 (assembly GCA_963650795.1). Taxonomy (GTDB): domain Bacteria; phylum Bacillota; class Clostridia; order Lachnospirales; family Lachnospiraceae; genus Acetatifactor. Next base: position 56,676 of record CAVJMX010000001.1, on the reverse strand, counting down.
TGTAAACGAAGGCGGAAAAAATTGCAAAAAGATTAAGCAGTTGTAAAATATTGTCATTTAAAATTAAGAATTGTTTTGTTGTAATAACGCTGGTTTCCAGTTACTATATTATAAGGTAACTGTTCTGAATAGTTATAATATACGAGAAAGATGTGATTTTTTTGATATTCAGCAGTATTGAATTTCTGCTGTGGTTCCTGCCGGTTTTCCTGATCTTTTATGGAATCACGCCTTCTAAATACAGAAACCTGACGCTGCTTGTAGGGAGTCTAATTTTTTATGCTATAGGAGATGCAGGAAATCTTGCACTTTTGATGATTTCGGTGCTATGCAATTACTTTTTTGGGCTGCATCTTGCAAAACGAAGTTCCAAAACACTGTGGCGGAAAAAGGTATTGTTCATTACAGCACTTGTCCTGAACCTGGGAGTGCTTTTGTGGTTTAAGGACTGGGGAACTTCCGGGACACTTCCCCTGGGAATCAGCTTTTATACGTTTCAGATCCTGTCCTACCTGACCGATGTCTACCGCGGAGAGATCACCAGAGAATATTCATTTTTAAAATTTGCTACATATGTGGTCATGTTCCCGAAACTTATCTCCGGTCCCATTACCCGCTACGGGGATGTGGCAGAGAGCCTGGAGAGCAGGACTTTTACGCTTACGGGGCTGGAGGACGGCATGAAGCTGTTCATCCTGGGGCTGGCAGCGAAGGTACTGCTGGCGGACCGCGTGGGAATCTTGTGGCATGAGGTACAGGTCACGGGATTTGAAAGCATATCGACACCGCTGGCGTGGCTTGCGGCGATTGCTTATTCCATGGAGATCTATTTTGACTTCTGGGGATATTCCCTGATGGCGATGGGAATGGGCAGGATACTTGGAATCGAACTGCCGGAGAATTTCCGCAGACCTTATATGGCGAGAAGTGTGCGGGATTTCTACCGCAGATGGCACCGGACGCTGGGACAGTGGTTCTGCAGGTATGTGTACATTCCCTTGGGAGGCAGCAGACGGGGAGAACTCCGGACGATTTTTAACCTGCTGGCGGTATGGCTGCTGACGGCATTCTGGCATGGCGCCAGCTGGAACTTTTTCTGCTGGGGCGGACTGCTCTGGATCTGTATTGTGTTGGAACGACAGCTGGGGAGACTGAAATTGGTACATAAAATGAAAGTGCTGCCGCATATTTATCTGTGGCTGATCATTCCCATCAGCTGGATGTGTTTTGCCATTACGGACCTGTCCCAGCTGGGGGTATATCTGAATAAAATGCTGTGGCTGGTACCCGGGATCAGCGGCGGCTACGAGGATGCCTGGAAGGCGCTGTCCACTTACGGCGGACTGTTAGCCGTATCCGGTCTGGCATGCACGCCTGTCGTGGAGAAGCTGTACCGTTATGGGAAGGATACACTTCTGGTGAAAATATTACTGGCGGCAGTGTTCTGGTATTGTGTCTGGAGGCTGCAACTGCAGGGGGACAACCCGTTTATGTATTTTAGTTTTTAAGATGTAACTATACAGAGCCATGCAAAACTGCAATCTGCGAATGCTTGCATTCAGGCAGATAAGCAGTTTTATATGGCGAAGTAACCACATGAGCAAAAAGGAAGCCTCGCAGAGGCGATTTTGCGAATGGGGTTCTGCATAGTTACAAGATAAGAAAAGGTCATTATGCAATGAATCACTCAGAAAATAAAAAAATCAGGTTAAAAATCAGGCAAAAATTGCATAAATACTCTTTTTTGGGGTGCTTTTTGTTGGCAGGAGTCGTATTTTTCACCTGGACGGATAACTGGAAGATCTACGCGGGGCCGGTGCAGCAGATGTATAACTGGGGCGCGGGATTGCTGCAGAGTGATCAGGGGGCGGCGGACACTACGGAAGAGACCGTAAGCGGTAATTTGGTGGCTGTGGGAGAGACGGTGAGCGATAATCCGGTGGATGCGGGAGAGGAAACAGCGGTGGCAGAGACAGAGCCTGCTTCGACTTCGGAAACTGTACAGACGGAAAATCCGGAACAGGAACCGAAGGGAGTCGTCTACCGGACCGTGGATAACAGCTATTTTGATGATGCGGTATTCATCGGGGATTCCCGGACGGTAGGCATGTATGAATACGGCGGGCTGGAGGAGACTTCCACTTTCTATGCTTCCACCGGCCTTACGATCTATAAAATGTTCGACAGTGCTATCGTATCGGTGCCGGGACAGAAGAAAAAGATCACGGTGGAAGAGGCGCTGTCAGAGAAACAGTTTGCCAAAATCTACCTGATGATCGGCATTAACGAGATGGGAACCGGTACGGTGGAATCCTTCATGAAGGCTTACGGGGAGGCGGTACAGCATCTGCAGGAGCTGCAGCCTGATGCCATTATTTATTTACAGGCGATCATGAAGGTGACGACGGAACGTTCCGCACAGGGGGATTATATTAACAACGAAGGTATTGAAGCGAGAAATACAGAAATTGAGAAGCTGGCGGATGACGAGAAGATTTTTTACCTGGATGTGAATCCGCTGATCTGCGACGAGACCGGGGGCATGGCGGCATCCTATACTTACGACGGCGTGCACCTGAAGGCACAGTATATTTCCATCTGGTTGGATTTTCTGAAGGAGCATGCAGTGGAATGAGCTTTTGCATGACTGCAACTGTTCAGACCACATTCGCAAATTTTTCTTGACTGTGGAACGATGAAAAGCTATCATGTAACTAATAAAGTCACATAGGTGTGGGCAGGTAGATGACTATCTGCCTATCTCTATGCGGCAAATATTACAAGTTCACATGTCTATGACACAGGAGGAGAAAAATGAGCGAGAAGACTACACTCGGCGAAAATGGCATTTACGATGCCAGATCCTTGGGCGTGCCCAAGATGCTTCTGCTGGGAGTCCAGCACATGTTCGCAATGTTCGGTGCCACGATTCTGGTACCCATGCTGACAGGTCTGGATGTTTCCACAACACTGTTATTTGCAGGTCTCGGAACCTTACTGTTCCATCTGCTGACCAAGAGAAAGGTACCCGCATTCCTGGGTTCTTCCTTTGCATTCTTAGGCGGATATGCCGCTATTGCCCCCGTAGCTGACGGAACAGACAATTCCGCACTGCTTCCTTATGCCTGCTTTGGTGTAGCCTGCGCGGGTCTGCTGTATCTGGTGTTAGCCCTGTTAATTAAGATCTTCGGTACCGGCAAGGTAATGCGTTTCTTCCCGCCGATCGTGACCGGACCTATCATTATTGCCATCGGTCTGACCCTGTCCCAGTCCGCTATCGACAACTGTTCCGCAGACTGGCTGATCGCTGTGGTTGCTATCGCACTGGTAGTGATCTGCAATATCTGGGGTAAGGGAATGGTGAAGATCGTTCCGATTATCATCGGTGTGATTGGTTCTTATGTACTGGCAGCTATCCTTGGCCGTGTGGATTTCACCCCCGTTGCGGAAGCTGCATGGTTCGGTATTCCCATTCACTGGAATGAGACTGCTTTCTGGGCACTGTCCGAAGGCAACACCTCTCTGCTGATCACCTCCGTGATCACGATTATGCCGATTGCATTGGCTACTATGGTAGAGCATATCGGAGATATTTCCGCTATTTCTTCCACAGTCGGTATCAACTACATCAAGGATCCCGGACTGCATCGTACACTGTTAGGTGATGGTCTTGCCACCATTATCGCATCCCTGTTTGGTGCTCCTGCGAATACTACTTACGGTGAGAACACCGGTGTGCTGTCTCTGACCAAGGTATTCGATCCCAGAGTCATCCGTATCGCAGCAGGCTTTGCCGTACTGTTTTCCTTCTCCCCGAAGGTAGCAGCGCTGATCGGCTGCATGCCTACCGCTACCTGCGGTGGTGTATCTCTGGTACTGTATGGTATGATCTCCGCAGTCGGTGTCCGTAACATCGTGGAGACACAGGTAGACTTCACCAAGAGCCGCAATATTATCATCGCCGCTCTGATCCTGGTACTGTCCATCGGTATCAACTACAGTGCAGCTGGTGCTATCGCATTCCACATCGGAGAGATCACCATCAGCCTGTCCGGACTGGCAGTCGGCGCTCTGACCGGTATTATCCTGAATGCGATCCTGCCCGGCAAGGACTACAAGTTCGATGAGGACAAGCCCGATGACACTGGCGTATGCTTCGCAGTTAAGGGGGAAGAGAACTAAGTCTTTTCAGCCGACAACAGCATAAACTGAACAAAGAAAGTAAGAAGGAGCATTCATGGCGTGGATGCTCCTTTTTGAATCAATTTTCGGTGGATGGCGGCAGCGAAGATTACAAGATGCTGTGATCCCGCAGTGTGTCCACTACCCGATCCAGCACCTCGAAATAATTCTCGAAGGTCTTGCGGCAGCAGCCGGGATCGTCAATCACGATGCCTTCGGCGCGCAGCCCTGTCAGGGAAAAACCCATAGCCATGCGGTGGTCGTCGTAGGTGGCTACGGTGCAGGGACGCGGCATGCCCGGATAGATAGTGATGCTGTCCTGTGCCTCTTCACAGCGGATGCCCATGCGGGTCAACTCTGTGCAGATGGCATGGATGCGGTCGCTCTCCTGGAAGCGGATATGCCCGATGCCCGTGATGCAGGTGGGGCTGTCGGCAAAAGGTGCGATGGCAGCCAGGGTGATTGCCTGATCGGAGCAGGAGGACATGTCTACAGTGATGCCGTGGAAGCCGGAGCCTGCGGGAGGCAGCAGAAGAATGCCTCCTTCCGCCTCTCTGGCAGGGCATCCCATTTTCTCTAATATATGTAAGAACTCCACATCTCCCTGTAAGCTTTCAAAATGCACATGCTCCACACATACCGGGATTCCCAGCAACGGCGCCATGGCATAGAAATAACAGGCAGCAGAGACATCCGGTTCAATCTGATAATCCAGTGCCTTATATTGTTGACCTGAGGGGATACGGAACTGATCTGCGGAGGGACGCTCTGCATGAACCCCAAACTGCTCCATCATTTTCTGCGTCATTTCGATGTAAGCCATGCCGTGGGTCCCTTCCACCTGAATCGTGAAATCACGATCTGACAGCACGGAAGCAATTAGCAGAGCGCTCAGGAACTGACTGCTGTGCCCGATGTCAATCGAGATATGATCCTGCCCGAAGTTATGCGCGGTCAGCGTAAAAGGAAAATGCCCGTCCTCGCCCTCACACCGGATCTCACATCCCAGCTCCCTGAGAGAAGATAAAAGCGGTGCCATCGGACGCTTCTTCATCTGCTCCGAGGCATCCATGTGGAAAATTCCCTCCGAGATACCTAACGTAGCCGTCAGAAAACGTGCTGCCGTTCCGGCACTTCCCACATTTAATGCAGCCTCTCTACATGGAATCTTTCCTCCGAGTCCCTCCACCGTGACGATACAGCGATCCTCATCCACAGAGGTCTCAAATCCCAGATCCTGTACACACTTCAGAAAATGCCTCGAATCATCCGAGAACAATACCCCGCGCAGCGTGGATTTTCCTCCTGCCAGCATCGCCAGAAGGAGACTGCGGTTCGTAATACTCTTAGATCCCGGTACCCGAACTGAGAGAGGCTCTGTCGCTTTTTTGATATCATTATATATAGTAGGAACGCGGTAAATTTTATCTGCCATGTAGTTGAGTGGCTCCTTCTAAAATTAATATATTTTTATATTATGATGCCAGGATTGTGGGAGTGCGAAGCACGGAGCAATCCGTAGGCATCAAAGTCGGGGGCTTTTGACCCTGGCATCATATTATAATATTTCCTGAAATATGACAATAAACCAGTAGTCACGACAGCAGGCAAGAATAAGCAGGCCGTAAGCAGACGTCGGTACTTAGCGTGAGTACTTTTCACGCTTATGTACCGCTACGCTCTGCGACAGAGCGCGAGCGTGCCGCGTTTCTTACCTGCTGTAGGGACTACGGAAATGCGGAAGCGGGTCTGCGGCTCTTAGCCCCAATGGAAGCTACGTATTGATTATTAAATCATATCATTTTCTTATGCATAGCACAACTCTGAAAAAATTTGAAAATAATGGTTGACATTCCTAGCGGAATAGTATAGTATTATTCCATAACATCCCTATCAGATAAGTAGGAAATAAGAAAACGACCAAAATCAACATTGAAGGAGGATTCTATTATGAGTAAGATTTACACATCCGCAACCCAGCTGATCGGACATACACCCCTTTTAAAGGTAGCAAACTACATGAAGGACCAGAACATCGAAGGCGTAGAACTTCTGGCAAAACTGGAGTACTTCAACCCCGCAGGAAGCGTAAAGGACAGAATCTCCCTTGCGATGATCGAAGACGCTGAGAAGAAGGGCATCTTAAAACCCGGTTCCACCATTATCGAGCCCACATCCGGTAATACCGGTATCGGTCTGGCAAGCGTGGCAGCAGCCAAGGGCTACAGAACCATTTTAACACTTCCCGAGACCATGAGCGTGGAGCGCCGTAACCTTCTGAAAGCATACGGTGCAGAACTGGTACTGACCGAAGGTGCTAAGGGTATGAAAGGGGCTATCGCCAAGGCAGAGGAACTGGAGAAAACTATCCCGGGTGCTGTGATTCTCGGACAGTTTGACAACCCTGCGAATCCCGCTGCTCATGCAGCTACCACGGGTCCCGAGATCTGGGAAGATACCGACGGTAAGGTTGATATCTTCGTTGCAGGCGTAGGTACCGGCGGAACCGTAACCGGTATCGGCACCTTCTTAAAATCCAAGAATCCTAACGTCAAGATCGTAGCAGTAGAGCCTGCCGATTCTCCCGTACTTTCCGGCGGACAGCCCGGACCCCATAAGCTGCAGGGTATCGGCGCAGGATTCGTTCCTACCGTTCTGAATACTGGTATCTATGATGAAGTATTCACCGTTACCACGGACCAGGCATTTGCCACCGGACGCCTCATCGCTCATAAGGAAGGTATCCTTGTAGGAATCACCTCCGGTGCAGCTCTCTATGCGGCAGCACAGATCGCAAAGCGTCCCGAAAATGCGGGCAAAACAGTTGTGGCACTGCTTCCCGATTCCGGTGACAGATACCTGTCTACCCCGATGTTTGCAGAGGCTTAAGGCAATTTTGTAGAACTGGACAGACTTGCATTCTTGTGTTAGAATGTATGGCATGGTACTAGGAATTCAAGGAATTCGCGCATTTTCCCCTATAAATGACGCGAACCTGGAATGGAGGAACTTATGGAACCGATCATTCAGATCAAGAATGTAACAAAAACTTTTATCGGCAAAGATAATCAGGTGGAAGCCTTAAAGGGCATCACTCTGGATATCAATAAGGGAGATATCTACGGCATCATCGGTATGAGTGGTGCCGGAAAATCTACCCTGGTACGTTGCCTGAACTATCTGGAGAAGCCCACCACCGGAACCGTAGTGGTAGAGGATCAGGATCTTTCGACCCTGTCCGAGGCGGAACTTCGTAAGGTGCGTACAGGCATCGCAATGATCTTTCAGCATTTTAACCTGCTCATGCAGAGAAGCGTCCTGGACAACGTATGCTTCCCCATGGAGATCGTGGGTGTGAAAAAGCAGGCAGCCAGAAAGCGTGCCATGGAGCTGTTGGAGATCGTAGGACTGAAGGAGAAGGCAGACGCTTATCCTTCCCAGCTCTCCGGTGGACAGAAGCAGCGTGTGGCTATCGCAAGAGCCCTGGCGAATACGCCGAAGATCCTGCTGTGTGACGAGGCTACCAGCGCACTGGATCCCACAACGACCAAGGAGATCCTGAAATTATTACAGGATATCAACAAACAGTACGGCATCACCATCGTGATCATCACCCATGAGATGGCAGTGGTACAGGAGATCTGTTCCCATGTAGCTATCATTGATGCCGGAGAACTGGCAGAGCACGGTACGGTGGAGGAGGTCTTCTCCAGACCGAAGTCCGCAGCAGCCAGAAAACTGGTATTTATGGTAGATCCCAAGGCACAGGAGATGTCCGGCAAGCGCTGCATCCGCATCGTTTTCACCGAAAATTCTTCTTTCGAGCCCGTGATTGCCAATATGGTACTGGAATGCAAGGCTCCCGTCAACATCCTGTTAGCGGATACCCAGGACATCGGCGGTATCGCTCATGGACAGATGATCCTGCAGCTGCCGGAGGATGAACTGGCAGCGAACAAGATGATCCATTATTTACAGGAGAGAAAACTGGAAGTGGAGGAGCTGAAAGACTATGTGGGATAATGCAACGATTATGATGCTGGTGGAAGGCACCTTTGTTACTTTATACATGACCCTTCTTTCCACATTTATGGGTTATGTGCTGGGACTTCCCATGGGAATCGCCCTGGTAATTACCGCACCGAAGGGCTTACGCCCCAACAAGATCATTTACAAGATTCTGGATGTGATCGTAAATATTGTACGAAGCATTCCGTTCCTGATCTTACTGATTCTGGTCATCCCTCTGACACGAATCATCGTAGGACAGAGCTACGGACCGACCGCAACCATCGTCCCTTTGACGCTGGCAGCGGCACCGTTTATCGCCAGAATGGTAGAATCCTCTCTGTTGGAGGTAGATCCCGGTGTCATTGAGGCAGCGCAGAGTATGGGAGCCAATCTTTGGACCATCATCTGGAAGGTAATGCTGGCAGAGTCCAGAACATCCTTACTTGTCAACGGAACCATCGCCCTGGGAACGATCCTGGGATATTCCGCTATGGCTGGTGCCGTAGGCGGTGGCGGACTTGGTGATATCGCTATTCGTTACGGTTACTACCGTTATCAGACAGATATCATGCTGGTGACCGTAGTACTGCTGGTATTGCTGGTACAGTTACTGCAGTATATCGGAATGACGATTTCCAAGAAGTTAGACAAGAGAACCAGATAGGGTTCAGGTAAAAGCTTTAACAAAAGGTTGAGACAGGTGCAGGTCACCTGATTCACAATAAAGTTAATTCTATTAACGAAAGATTTAGGAGGAGAAATGTTATGAAAAAGAAAGTTATCGCTTTGATTGCCGTTGCAGCATTGTCCGTGAGCGCACTGACCGGCTGCGGCAGCAAGGGAACCGACGACAAGACCATTAAGGTAGCTGCAACCGCAGTACCTCACGCTGAGATCCTCGAGGCAGCAAAGCCTCTGTTAGAGGAGCAGGGCTATACTCTGGAGGTTCAGGTATTCGATGACTATGTACAGCCCAACGAAGTAGTAGAATCCGGTGAATTCGATGCGAACTACTTCCAGCATATCCCTTATCTGGAGAGCTTCAATGAGGAGAAGGGTACGCATCTGGTAAATGCCGGCGGTATCCACTATGAGCCCTTCGGACTGTATCCCGGAACCGAGACCAGCCTGGACAACATCGAAAATGCAACCATCGCAGTACCCAACGATACCACCAACGAGGCACGTGCTCTGTTACTGTTACAGGATAACGGTTACATCACTCTGAAGGATGGCGTGGGTCTGACCGCTACTACCAAGGATATCGTAGACAACCCTTACAACATCACCTTCGTAGAGCTGGAGGCAGCACAGGTTCCCAGAACCCTTCCCGAGGTATCCTTCGGTGTCCTGAACGGTAACTACGCTATGGAAGCAGGTCTGACGGTAGCAGATGACGCTCTGCTGTATGAGAGCGCTGATTCCGAGGCAGCTGCTACCTACGTTAACGTAATCGCTGTTAAGGAAGGCAACGAGAACTCCGCTAAGATCAAGGCTCTGGTAGATGTACTGAAGTCCGATGATATCAAGCAGTTCATCAATGACAATTACAACGGCGGCGTTATCCCTTACAAGTAAGGTGAAATGACGGCAAAGTAATGCGAAATCCGGAGAGCCATTCACATTCCATTAAGTAGCATTCGTGGATGCTCTCCAGATTTTTTCTGTTGTTTCCACAAATCCTATATGAACTCTCGAAAAAGAGTGCGGGATAGAATCTGTGGAAATAGCAGAAAACAGTTTAGTACTTTTGAGAAAGGTATGGGTAATAAGATGAAAATTTCTACCAAAGGAAGATATGCAGTACGTGTCATGCTGGATCTGGCACTGCACAACACCGGAGAGTGTATTAAGGTAAAGGAGATTGCGTCACGACAGGGAATCTCCGAAAAATATCTGGAGCAGATCATTGCTGTGTTGAACAAGGCGGGCTATGTAAAAAGCGTCCGCGGTGCCCAGGGTGGTTACCGTATCGCCAAAGACCCTGCGGATTACACGGTGGGAATGATCCTGCGTTTGACGGAAGGGTCGCTTGCACCGGTGGCATGCCTGGAAGAAGGTGCGGATATCTGCGAGCGCTGCGATACCTGTGAGACGCTGGAGGTATGGGAGGAGCTGTATGATGCGGTGAACAAGGTTGTGGACGGCGTGACCATTGCAGACCTGGTGGAACGACGGAATAGACGTTTGGAAAATCTGGATTATTCGATCTAAATCTTAAAAATATGGAAGAAAAAAGCACCCCGGCAGGATCACCTGACGGGGTGTTGCTATGTCAGAGAATGAAGGGGGCATTCATCTGACGAATGTTAACCAAAGGAATGGATGGTTAACATCTTAAGTATATCGGCAGAAGGCAGTACTGTCAACCGTATATGAACGTTGTTTGACGTACTTTGGTCGACAAATATCGCGTAACTCCTTTTCAGGGACACATGTGGTTATGGAAACTACATAAAATAATATGAAATACAAAAACTCATTGCTTTTTACTCTATAACGTGGTAAGCTAAACTCTGCAAGCAAATAGAAAGGTGTATGCGAGAATGAGCGAAGCATTTCATATTATATCAGACGGCTCCTGCGATCTTCCCATGGAGCTGACCAAAGAGAAGAATATTACAGTTGTTCCTTTTTATGTATCCTTTGAGGAGGGAAAATACCAGAAGGAGATGATAGAGATCGGTGTCCGCGACTTCTACCAGGAGATGGTAGATCATCCGGATGTATATCCGAAGTCTTCCATGCCCTCCGTACAGGATTATGTAGATGTATTCCTCCCTTATGTGAAGGCAGGGACTCCTGTGATCTGCATCTGCATTACGACCAAGTTCAGCGGTTCCATGCAGTCTGCACTGAATGCGAAGGCAATTTTGGAAGAGGAATATCCCGGGGCACAGATCTATGTCTGTGATTCCACTGTGGATACCGTGCTTCAGGGAATCTACGTACTGGAAGCGGTACATCTCAGAGACGCAGGGAAGAGCTATCTGGAGAGCATTGACCGCCTGAATGAGATCAAGAGCTCCGGCAGAATCTTTTTCACCGTAGGTAATATGGAATATTTAAAGCACGGCGGACGCATCGGCAAAGTAGCCAGCGTAGCGGGAAGCCTGCTGGGTATCAAGCCCATCATCACCTTAAAAGAAGGCGAGATCTTCCCCTCCGGTATCGGCAGAAGCCGCCGCAAGACCGCGGATAAAAATATTGATCTGTTACTGGCATATTTCGCAGAGGAAAAGGCAGACATTGCCAATTACAGCGTCTGTGTGGGATACGGCTACGATTACGAGGAAGCCGTGGAATTCCGTGACAGACTGGTCAGCAGACTGCAGGAGAAGGGATACGACATCGACACCGTTCCCATCTTCCAGATTGGCGCCACCATCGGTGTGCACACCGGACCTTATCCACTGGGAATCGGTGTCGTGAAGAAATCGATTACAAAATAATTTTAACCTACTTTTGGCAGGCATCTAACAGTTCCTGCACGTTTTCAAAAGCATAGTCCGGCAGATATTGGGTATTCGGCTCCCCCGCGGGAGTCAGAATATCCTTTTTTTGTGCCTCGCCGGTAAAAAGGACGCAGGTGTCCACACCGCCGTTGATACCGCAGGCAATATCGGTGTACAGACGGTCACCGACTACCAGAGTCTCCTCGGGAGTAAAACCGGATACTTCCAGGCATAAGTTTACGACCGCTTTGCTGGGTTTGCCTAAGTAGACAGGCTGCTTATCGGTGGTGGCGGTGATCATGTCACAGATGGCGCCGCAGTCGGGAATAAAACCGAAGTCGATGGGGCAGCGCAAATCCGGGTTGGTACCGTAGAAGGGAACGTCCTGGGTGAATAACACCTTGCAGACTTCCGTAAGCTTGCCGTAATTTAATTCACTGTCGTAGGCTGCGACCACACAGTCGATATTTTCTTCGCAGACCTCGGTGACATGCAGACCGTTCTTTCGCAACTCTGCAACAAAAGAAGCGGTTCCCAGCACGAAGATCTTCTTATCCGCATAATTCTCCTTCAGAAAACGCAGTGTCATATAGCCGGAGGTAATGAACTGATCCTCCGTGCTGTCCAAATGAAACGCATCGTGGAATTTTTTCACATAGTCCGGACCGCTTTTCGTGGAATTATTCGTAATATAATAAGCCCTGCCACCGATGGAATTAATGTAGTGGATCAGATCCGCACTGCCGTCGTATAAAGTGTTTCCCACGGCGATGGTGCCGTCGATGTCAAACAGGAAAAGCTTTTTATTTTTCAGGCGAGCCAGCTTCGCGGCATCACTGTAAATGTGCTTCGGGTCAAAAGTATTCATAATCGTCCTCATTTCTAAGCGCAAACGCTCAGACTCATGTTAGCAACGAATGTTCCCACTGTCAAGGAAAAGACGGGAGAGAGTGGAATTGCGGGTCTGCTTATGGTATAATTGTTGCGATTCCCGCAGGCACGGGAAGAACCGAGCAAAGGATTATAAACATTATGGAAGAAAAGAAAGATAAAGGCTTACAAGGAAATGAAAAGATAGAAGAGGCGATCCTGGCACTGCAGCAGGAGCCGACGGAAGAGCTTCTGGCACATGCCCTGACGGTGGTGCGCAGACGCATGCGGGAGCAGGGACAGTTCATCGTGGCGGTGGAGCCGCCCTCCGCGGATGTTGCAGAAGCGGTGACGCAGGCAGCAGGGAATGCCATGCGTTTACAGGCGGTACAGACCTCCGAGGGGAAAAAATGGTGGTCGGCATTTACCGGGTTTGAAGAGGAATTAAAAGGAAGCGGTAGTGTGATGTCTACCTTCCTCACAGATATGGAGCAGTTGTTCCGCATGGCACTGAATGCAGAGGGGATCGAGGGCGTGATCCTGAACCCCTGGAACCGGACGCTGATGTTAGACAAGCAGTTGATGCGCATCATTCTCGGAGAGTAACATTAATAGGGAGAGTAAGAGCATGACGGAACGCTATGAATTGCCCGTCCTTTTTACGGAGGAAGAGCGAAGAAACTACGCCGCCTGGGGCATGAAAAAAGAAAAAGTACTGATACCGTTTGCCATAGTTACGGTTCTGATCTATGCGGTGACGGCGGCATTTGTCGTAATGAAAGTCTGGGGTGTGCGGGACAGCGACCATGTGCTGTTCCAGATGCTGGTGCTGGGAGACTGGATCCCGGAACTGACGGGTGCGCTGGCAGTCCTTATGACGATCCTTTTGCTGGGACCTCTAAATTTCATACTGGATCGATTATGGAAAAAACCGGCAGAACCCATGGTACTGATCGCAGAACCGGAAGATGCGAACGTGAAGCTCCGCAGGAGCGGTGGGAATGGTAGAGAACAGAAGCAGAGGGCAGTGACAGAGATCTATCCGCTGTCGGGTCTGTCTGATTTTTTAAATCCGAAGGACAACACCGTTTATTATCAGAAGAAATGGTACAAAATCGGAGAAAACACGATAGAAAATATTTACCCGCCGGGGAAGCAGCACCCCTGGATGGATCACCCGGAAAATAAAGCGAGTGGGATCACAGATGTGCAGAGACTTATGGATATCCTAAAAGGGTACGAAGCGTCCCTGGAGGTTGCCCGTAAGGAACAGGAATGGCTGAAGAATCACAAATAAGAAAGAGGCAGAGAAAATGATCACTATCAGAAAATTTGAAGCAAAAGATGTAGCAAAAATGGCAGAAATCTGGAACCAGGTAGTAGAGGACGGTGTGGCTTTTCCCCAGGAGGAAGGTCTCACGGAGGCAGAAGCTGCAGACTTTTTCGCAGCGCAGACCGTAAGCGCTGTGGCAGAGGATGAGCAGGGCAATGTGAAGGGCTTATATATCTTACATCCCAACAATATCGGCAGAGTGGGACATATCGCTAACGCCAGTTATGCCGTAGACAGACAGTGCAGAGGAGAGCATATCGGAGAACTGTTAGTGAAGGACTGCCTGGCGCAGGCAAAGGCAAACGGTTACCGGGTATTGCAGTTTAATGCCGTGGTGGCTTCCAACATTCACGCGTTTCATCTGTACAAACGCCTGGGTTTTGTGGATTTGGGCATCATCCCCGGCGGATTTTTGAATAAGGACGGTGTCTATGAGGACATCCATGTGATGTATCATAATCTGGTGGAAGATTAGAATCAAGTCCGGAAAATAGGACAATAAATATGAATAATAACAGATAGGACTGACAGGAAAGGGAACAACATGAAATTCATCTCGTGGAACGTAAACGGACTGAGAGCCTGTATGCAGAAAGGCTTCTTAGATTTTTTTAAAGAGATAGATGCAGATATTTTCTGCTTACAGGAGACCAAATTGCAGGAGGGACAGATCGAGTTAGAGCTGCCCGGATATCACCAGTACTGGAATTATGCGGAGAAAAAGGGCTATTCCGGCACCGCACTTTTTAGCAAGGAGGAGCCTCTGCAGGTGACCTACGGCATCGGCGTGGAGGAGCACGACCATGAGGGCAGGGTAATCACCGCGGAGTATCCGGAGTTTTATTTTGTGACGGTCTATGTACCGAATGCCCAGCAGGAATTAAAACGTCTGGACTACCGGATGCAGTGGGAAGCGGATTTCCTGGCATATCTTAAGAAGCTGGAAGAGAAGAAGCCGGTGATCTATGCCGGAGACCTCAATGTGGCACATCAGGAGATCGACCTGAAGAATCCGAAGACGAATCGCGGCAATGCGGGATTCACGGACGAGGAGCGCGCCTGCTTCTCTAAGGTATTGGAAAATGGATTTATCGATACCTTCCGCTATTTCTATCCGGAGCAGACCGGGATCTATTCCTGGTGGTCTTATCGGTTCCAGGCGAGAGCAAAAAATGCCGGATGGAGAATCGACTATTTTGTGGTATCAGAGTGTCTGAAGGACAGGCTGGCAGATGCGAAGATCCACACGGAGATCACAGGATCGGACCATTGTCCGGTGGAACTGGATTTACAATAGGCAGAAGACTGCAAAAGGAGACTTATGAGCTTACGTTTCTATTTCGGACCTTCCGGGTCCGGCAAGAGTCACAGAATCTATGAAGAGATCATGCAGCGGGCGGCGCAGGAGCCGGGGAGGAATTTCCTGATCATTGTGCCGGATCAGTTCACCATGCAGACCCAGAAGGATCTGGTCATGCGCAGTGACAGGGGCGGCATTCTGAATATCGATGTCTTAAGCTTCGGACGACTCAGCCACCGTATTCTGGAGGAAGTAGGAACGAAGGAAATGCCGGTATTGGATGACACCGGCAAAAGTCTGGTGCTGCAGAAGATTGCAGCGGATCTGAAGGATCAGCTGCCTGCCATGGGAAGCCTTTTGCACAAACAGGGCTATATCCATGAGGTAAAAAGTGCCATCTCTGAGTTCATGCAGTACGGCATCAGCACGCAGGACATGGACAAACTGATTGCCAGTGCCGAAAAACGGGGCGCACTGGCAATGAAATTAAAAGACTTAAAGACCCTGTATGGGGGCTTTCAGGAGTATATCAGGGATCATTTTATCACTACGGAGGAGACGCTGGATGTGCTGCGCAGATCCCTGGTAAAGTCGAAGATCCTTCCGGACAGCGTGGTAGTATTCGACGGTTTTACGGGATTTACCCCCATACAGAACCGGCTGATCCAGGAACTGATGCGGGTGTGCGCAGAGACCATCGTTACGGTGACCATCGGCGAGGGAGAAGATCCTTATAAAATGGATGGCGAGCAGAAGCTGTTTCATTTAAGTAAAAAGACGGTGGCGGATCTGGTGAAGCTGGCGGCGGAAGCGGAAGTAGAGCGGGGAGAGGATGTCTTCGTCAAAGGCGGTCCCAACCGGTTCGTTCAGGCTCCGGCGTTAGGCTACCTGGAACAGAATTTGTTCCGCTACCAGTATGAGCCGTATACGGAAGAACAGCAGGAGATCCACATGTTCGAGGCACTTTCCCCCAGGGAGGAGGTTCACCAGACGGCGCTGTACATCCGCCAGCTGATCCGGGAGCAGGGACTGACTTACCGGGATATCGCCGTGGTCATCGGCGACCTGGAAGGCTACGCTTCCTATGTGGAGACAGAGTTCGGTCAGCTGGAGATCCCCTGCTTCTTAGACCGCACCAGGGGGATCGTGTTGAATCCCATGATCGAGTACATCAAAAGTGCGCTGCAGCTGTATATTAAGGACTTTTCTTATGATACGGTGTTCCATTTCCTGCGCAGCGGCATGGCGGATATTCCCAGGGAAGAGATCGATGAGCTGGAAAATTATGTGATCCGCACCGGAGCGAGAGGATACCGCACTTACAGCCGCCTTTTTACCCGCAGGACGGAAGAGATGCAGCAGGACGCAGGGAGCGAACAGGCGGAAGAAACCATGGAGCGCCTGAACCGTATTAGGCAGCAGTTCATGGACAGTGTGGAGATCCTGCACATGAGCAGCAGCGCCAAAGCCGGAGAATATGTCAGCCATCTGTATGATTTCCTGGAACAGAATCAGGTACAACGCAAGCTTCTGAATTATCAGCAGCAGTTCGAGCAGGAGGGGGATCTGTCGAAAGCCAGAGAATATGCACAGATTTACCGGCTGGTCATGGATCTGTTGGATCAAATCTACGAACTATTGGGAGAAGAAGAGATCTCCAGACAGGAATTCGCGGATATTTTAGATGCCGGTTTTGGAGAGATCACCGTGGGTACGATTCCGCAGAACGTGGATCGTATCGTGGTGGGTGATATGGAGCGAACCCGTTTAAAACAGGTAAAGGTTCTCTTTTTCCTGGGAGTCAATGACGGAAATATCCCGAAAAATGCTTCCAAGGGCGGAATCATCTCGGATATGGACAGAGAATTTTTAATTGAGTCCGGAACGGAGATGGCGCCCAGCCCGAGGCAGCAGATGTACATTCAGAGATTATATCTGTACCTGAATATGACCAAGCCCTCTAAGCAGCTGTACCTGTCCTATGCGAAGGTGAGCAGCGAGGGGAAGGGCATCCGCCCGTCCTATCTGATCGATACGGTGCGCAAGCTGTTTCCCACACTTTCTGTGGAGTATCCCCAGAACCGCAGCCGCTTAGAGCAGATCGAAGGCAGGCAGGAAGGTGCCAGATACCTGGCGGAGGAACTGCGGGAATATGTGGAAGGTACGCTGCCTGAGGAAGAGAAGCAGGACTTCTACCTCATGTACCGCGCCTATGAGTCGGATGCAGAGGGCAGAGACCGCCTGACCCGGGCAGCATTTAAAAGATATAAAGAGAACGGTCTGTCCCGGATCGTGGCAAGAGCCCTGTACGGCAGGCAGCTGGAGAACAGTGTCAGCCGCTTAGAAACCTACGCCGCCTGCGCCTGCAGACATTTTCTGCAATACGGTCTGTCCCTGCGGGAGCGGGAAGAATTCGGCTTTGAAGTGTCGGATATGGGTAATATTTACCATGCGGTATTAGAAAATTTTGCAGGAAAACTTGCAGAATTCAACCTGACATGGTGGGATTTTTCCGAAGATTTTGCATTAAAAACAGTCAAAGAATCGGTGGAAGCCTATGCAGCAACGTACGGCGAGACCGTATTATACAGCTCTGCGCGGAATGAATATGCCATCATACGCATGAGCAGGATCCTGACCCGCACGGTGCTGACCCTGCAGCAGCATCTGAAGCAGGGAAGCTTTCAGCCGGATGACTATGAGCTGTCCTTCCGGTTCGCGGAGAATCTGGACAGTATCCATGTGGATCTATCCGAGGAAGAGAAAATGCACTTACAGGGGCGGATCGACCGTATCGATGTATCAGAGGATGCGGAGCATGTCTATGTAAAGGTCATCGATTACAAGTCCGGCAATAAGAAATTCGACCTGGCGGCATTGTACTATGGACTGCAGTTACAGCTGGTGGTCTATATGAATGCGGCAATGGAACTGGAGAGCAGAAAGCATCCGGACAAGGAGATCGTCCCTGCGGCGCTGCTATACTATCACATCGACGATCCCACCATAGAGACGCCGGTGGAACTGACGGATGAGCAGATCAACGAGCAGATTCTTGCGAAACTTCGGATGAACGGTGTGGTAAACAGTGATCCCGAGGTCGTGGAACGGCTGGACCGGTATTTACAGGATAAATCGGTGGTCATTCCAGTGGAGAAGAAAAAGGATGGAAGCTTCAGCACCAGATCCGGAATCCTAAGCCGGGAGGAGATGCAGCTGGTATCTTCCTATGTGGATACGAAGATCCGGGATATCGGCAGGGAGATCCTGGATGGGAAAATAGCGGCGAACCCTTACGAAAAGGGGAACGAGGAAGCCTGCACGTACTGCGCCTATAAAAAGGTCTGCGGCTTCGATGGCAGTATTCCGGGGTATGAGAAGAGACAGCTGGAGGATCTGGATAAGCAGACGCTGATGCAGCGGATGCAGGAGACGGTGGAAGAATAAGGACGACAGAACAGGAAGAACAGGAACAGAGGTAGTGTATGGGAATGAAATTCACCCCCGAACAGCAAAAGGTAATCGAACTGCATAACAGTAATATTCTGGTGTCGGCAGCAGCGGGAAGCGGTAAGACGGCAGTACTGGTGGAGCGTATCATCCGCATGGTCTGCGAAGGAGAGCATCCAGCGGATATCGACAGACTGCTGATCGTGACCTTTACCAATGCGGCAGCCGCGGAGATGCGGGAACGTATCGCCGCCGGTATCACCGCAAGACTGGAGGCGGATCCCGGCAACGAGCATATCCAGAAGCAGTCTGCACTGTTACATAATGCGCAGATCACGACCATCGACAGCTTCAGTCTGTTTCTGATCCGGAACCACTTTAATGAGATCGGGCTGGATCCGGACTTCCGTGTGGCAGACGAGGGCGAGATCAAGCTGTTACAGCAGGATGTGCTGGCGCAGCTGTTAGAGGATGCCTATGCCGGGGAATTTGCTCCGGAATCCCTGGAAGCGTTTCATGCCTGTGTGGAGTATTTCTGCCCGGGAGGCAGGGAGAGCGTGCTGGAGCAGCATATTCTGAACCTGTCCCGCTATGCCGGAAGCTTCCCCTGGCCCGCCAAATGGCTGGAGGAGCGTAAGAACGACTACGCGGCAGGTGACCTGGATGCCCTGCTTCACAGTGATTACGGACAATATCTGACGGAACGGGTGAACCGCGTGATTCTGGGATGCCTGGAGAAGCTGCGGGAAGTGAAGAGACTGTGCGAGCTGCCGGACGGTCCCTATATGTATGGGGAACTGACGGAGGCGGAGATCGAACAGCTGGAGCGGCTGGCGGATTGCAGGGATCTGGAAGAACAGGCGGCGAAAATTCCTGCCGTGACCTTCGCAAGACTCCCTTCTAAAAAGGATGATACAGTGGATCCCGCCAAGAGAGAACTGGCAAAGGCGATCCGAAACAGCGTGAAGGATACCTTAAGTGACCTGGCAGAGAGCTATTTTAAGACACCGCTAGCACTGGCGGTGGAGCAGGGAAAAGCCTGCAGAGAGCCGCTGCGGATGCTGCTTGACCTGGTGCTGGAGTTCGACCGAAGACTTCTTGCAGCCAAGCAGGAGAGGCATCTGATCGACTTTTCCGATATGGAGCATTATGCGCTGCAGATTCTGTTAAAACAGGATGACGGCATTACGCCCAGCGATG
Organism: Bacteroidales bacterium H4; assembly: GCA_963650795.1. Classification (GTDB taxonomy): domain Bacteria; phylum Bacillota; class Clostridia; order Lachnospirales; family Lachnospiraceae; genus Acetatifactor. Next base: position 36,875 of record CAVJMX010000001.1, on the reverse strand, counting down.
TGGCACTGGAGTACCGCCAGTATTTTCAGGAGATCTTAATTGATGAGTACCAGGACAGCAACCTGGTGCAGGAGTATCTGTTAAGTGCCATCTCCGGGGAAGCGGAGGGGCATTACAACCGCTTCATGGTAGGCGATGTGAAGCAGAGCATCTACAAATTCCGTCTGGCGAGACCGGAGCTGTTCCTGGAAAAATACGACACCTATCAGGAGACCGGGGATCTGTGCCGGATCGACCTGGCGAAGAACTTCCGAAGCCGTTTGCAGGTGGTGGATGCAGTAAACGATGTATTTTCCCGCATTATGAGCCGGGAGATTGGCGGTATCGCTTACGATGACAAGGCGGCACTGTATCCCGGGGCAACCTACTCTACGGCGGTGGATCCTGCGTATGGCAGTGAAGCTTTGCTGATCCGGAAGCCGGAAAACGGGGATAACAGTAGTAATGGTAATGGCAATAATGTAAGGCAGCTGGAAGCCATGGCGATTGCGGTCAAGATCCGACAGTTAAAGAAAACACTGAAAGTCATGGAAAAATCCACGGGGGAACTTCGCCCGGTGCGGTATTCGGATATGGTCATCCTGCTGCGGACCACCAGCGGCTGGGACGAAGAATTCAAAAAGATACTGGAACAGCAGGGAATCCCTGTCTACATCACGTCCAAGACCGGATATTTCGGGGCACTGGAGGTGCAGGAGCTGCTGCAGTTTTTGCGGGTATTGGATAACCCGAGACAGGATATCCCGCTGTTTGGCGTGATGCAGTCCGTCTTCGGAGGCTTTACCCAGGAGGAGATCGCGCAGATCCGCAGCGGTGGCGAAGGGCATTCCAGAAAGCGGATGACCTTGTACGAGGCATTACAGCAGGAAGCGTCTGTCGACGCGGCAGAGTCAGAGCTTTCGCAGAAAGCGAAGATTTTCTTAGAGCGCATTGATCATTACCGTGACCTGACGCCGTTTACCTCTATCCGTGATCTGTTGCAGCGGATCCTGGATGATTATGATTATCTGAATTATGTGACGGCACTTCCCGCCGGCAGCAAACGCCGTGCCAACGTGGAGATGCTGCTGACGAAAGCGTCTGCCTTCGAGAAGACCAGTTATTTCGGACTGTTTCATTTTATCCGTTATATGGAGCAGCTGGAAAAATATGACGTGGATTACGGCGAGGCGGACACCCTGGATGAAAATGCCGACGTGGTACGGATCATGAGCATCCACAAAAGTAAAGGTCTGGAATTCCCGGTGGTATTTGTCTCCGGGCTTTCCAAACGTTTTAATATGCAGGATGCGAACCAGTCCCTGATCGTGGATATGGATCTGGGCGTGGCGGTGGATTACGTGAATCCCGGACGCCGGATCAAAAATAAGACACTGAGACGGGCGGTACTGTCAGCGAAAATGAAGGAAGACAGTCTGGCGGAAGAACTGCGGGTGCTCTACGTGGCGCTGACCCGAGCCAGAGAAAAGCTGATCCTAACCTCTGTCATGGATAAAGCCGACGAAAAGTGGGAGCTGGCGCAGATGACCGGGCAGGAGAAGCTGACTTATCTGGATTTCTGTGAAGCGGGAAACTATATGGATTTCCTGCTGCCGATCCTTTCTTCTACCGGGATCGCGGTTACCGTTATGGGAGAGGAAGACCTGGCGGCAGAGGAGTTCGGAGAGCAGCTGCGCATGGGTGACCGCAGGGAGGAACTGCAGCGGGTAGCGGACGGAGAGACATTTTTACCCGGAGATCCGGAAGAAAATGAGCGGAAGCTTTCTGCATTACGGGAGCGTTTTGCCTATCAATATCCCTATCCCGGTCTGCAGAAGCTGTATACCAAGACGACAGTGTCAGAGCTTAAGATTGCATCCATGGCAGAGAAGGATGAAGCGGCATTCCATACCTTTGAGGAAAAAGAAGTGGTGCCCTACATCCCGGCTTTCCGCAGAGAGCAGGAGAAGGTCAGCGGAGCCGTCAGGGGAAGTGCCTTCCACCGGGTCATGGAGCTGCTGGATTTTACGTATGTATTTATCGAATCGGGATGGTTCACGGAATGTCCCGGGGATTATGCGGCGTATCGTGAGGGACTGGATCTTGAGAGACTGCGGGAACGGCTGGAAGAATTCCTGCAGCGGGAGACCGCGTCGTTACGCCTGACGGAAGAATATGCCCAGGCGGTGAATCTTAAGAAGATCCTGCATTTCCTGGAACAGGAGCTGGCGTACCGTATGTGGCGCGCTTACGAACAGGGACTTTTGTACAGAGAGCAGCCCTTCGTGCTGGGTATTGATGCGAAACGCTTAGATTCCGATCTCCCCGACGGGGAGAAAGTGCTCATTCAGGGTATCATCGACGTCTTTTTCATAGAAGACGGCGAGATCGTTCTGTTGGATTACAAGACCGATGTAATCGACTCCCTGCAAGCCCTCTGGAACCGCTACAGCGTCCAGATCCAGTACTATGAGGAGGCACTGCAAAAGCTCATGCAGCTGCCCGTGAAGGAACGGATATTGTATTCCTTCTATCTGGAGAAGTATGAGTAAAACATACACAGTCAACGGAATGACAAATTAAAAAACATAAAAGTCAATAAAATGTTGATTCCAGACAGAGAACTTGTTATACTAACTGTGTAAACGGAGGTTAGAACTATGTATGCCATGGATTTTGCACAGGTAGGAAATAATATACAGCACTTTTTAGAGGAACGTGGGATGACGCAACAAAATCTTGCAGAGGCGTTGGGAATCTCCAAGCAGGTCGTGAACAAAATCGTAAAAGGGAATAAAGCTATTAATGTAAAGGAAATTGCAGAGATAGCTCAGGTACTGGGAGTGTCTGTGGACGATTTGTTGACAGTAGGAGACAGAAATGCTGCACCGGACAGCTTAAGTTTTATGGGAACGGTACAGGACGAGGACACTTTACAAAAAATCAACCGGATCAGAGAAGCTATTGATGAAATCCATATGTTGGAAGGGGTACTAAATGACAAATGAACTGAATGAACTGGAAGTAAGAGAGATCAGAAATCTCGCAAAGGAAAAACTGGGACTATGCAGTAAAACGAACGATATTATCGGAACACAGATTTTTTCCATACTAAGTATGCATGCGCGGGTTATTTACTATCCCCTTGGACAGGATGCTCCATGGGGATTTACCCGGATCAGCGGCTCCAGAGATGATACTGCTCTGGAAAAGCCTTTTGTAGCTATTAATTCTTCTATTTCTATGGAGTGTCAGGTCTTTGCGGCAGCACATGAGTTATACCATATCTGGTTTGAACAAAACCCCGATATTTTACCGGCTGATTTATTGAATGAACAGAATAAAAAAGTGAATGAAAAAAAAGCAAACCGATTTGCTGCGGAATTTTTGGTAAATGAGCAATTGCTTCGCCAGGAGATAGAACTTTATCAAATACAGGAAATTACGATTAAAAATATTTTGCAATTAGCTGCTTTATTTACAGTTCCCTATCGAACCATGGTAAAAAGACTGTATGGGATTGGACAAATTACAAGGGGACAGCAACAGATTTTTTTAAAGGAAACAGAAGAAGATATTGAAATATATTCCAAAAAATATGCGATTCCGAGACAGACAGCAGATGAGCGCGTAACGATGGACAATTTGGTAGAGCTTGCAGCGGAGGCTTATGAAAAGAGATGCATTACTTACGAAAAACTGGAATATTTATTGGAATTCAGTAATCTGCTTCCGGCGGATCTGGGAATAAAAAAGAAAGATTCCTATGCTTTTCCCTCCGATGATGAACTTACAGACATCATGGAGGAGTAATACATGATAGATAAAATGATTGTAGATGCAGATCTGTGTATCAAATACAAAAGTTTGAGAGCCTTGTTAATTCGATAAGGTGCAACACATTTTAACCCTTATCAAGGATTGCTTCTGTGTTTGTGTTCACAAAAAAAGGAATTTCTCTGAATTGAGAAATTCCTCTTGTTTTTTGCTGAAATAGAAAATTATGCGGTGATCACGGTGCCTGCCTTGCCCTTGATGGCATCCTTGACATGATCCATGGAAGTGATCAGTACCTTGCCGGTGGGAACCTTCTCGAGATAAGCGATGGCTGCCTCGATCTTGGGAAGCATGGTGCCTTCCTCGAACTGTCCCTCGGCGATCAGGTCTTTCGCTTCTGCCACAGTGAGGGTATCCAGTGCAGTCTGATCCTCCTTGCCGAAGTTTTTATAAACACAAGGTACGGTGGTCAGGATGATCAGCTCGTCACAGCTTAAATCAGAAGCCAGCTTACCGGCGATGGCATCCTTTTCAATGACTGCGGAAGCACCCTTCAGTGCATGCTTCTGCTCGATAACGGGAATTCCGCCGCCACCGCAGGCGATGACTACCTGATCTGCGGCTGCCAGAGCACGGATAGCTTCGATCTCTACGATGTCGATAGGCTTGGGAGCAGCAACGACACGACGGAAGCCCTTGCCGGGATCTTCCTTGACATAGTTGCCCTTTTTCACTTCGATCTCTGCGTCCTCTTTGGACATGTAACGACCGATGACCTTGGTGGGTTCATAGAAGGCTTCATCGTAAGGATCTACGGTTACCTGGGTGAGGATGGTGCTGACCGGCTTGGAGATACCGCGGTCTAACAGCTCAGCTCTCAGTGAGTTCTGAATATCATAGCCTACATAACCCTGACTCATAGCGGAGCAGACACACATCGGTGCGGGGGTATAGTCGATGTACACACGGCGCAGCTCGGTCATTGCCTTGTGGATCATGCTGACCTGCGGACCGTTACTGTGGGTGATGGTCAGCTGATAGTCTGCCTCCACCAGGTCTGCCAGTGCCTTCGCGGTTACTTTTACCGCATCCCACTGCTCGGTAGTGGTATAACCCAGGGCGTCATGTCCCAGAGATACGACAACTCTTTTTTTACTCATAAGATTACCTCTCTATATGTATTTTCTTTCATTTATTCTCTGTCAAAAGATGTAATCAGTATAACACAATTTCCATAGGGTGTATAGCAATTTCTATACGATAAAGCCCTCTAACAGAGAGGTCAGTTCCTCGGAACGGGCGGCAAGTGCGGCGGTGGCTTTGTCCAGATCCTGGATCGCCTGCAGCTGTTTCTCTGCAGCAGTCGCTACATTGGAGGAACCGGCAGCGGTCTGGGCGGATACCGCGGAGATACCGGAGATGGCGGACAGAGTAGTACTGCGCTGCTGCTCCATATCTGCCACGCTGTCGTTAATCTGCTGCAGGGATTTTAAGAGTTCTTCCACCTTCGTATCGATCTCGCGGAAGGAATCCGTGGTGCTGCCTACCGCCTTGTTCTGATCCTCTACGATGACTTCCGCCTGCCGTGCTACCCGGGTGGCTTCTTCAGTGGTCGTTTCAATCTCTGTAATGATCCGGGAAATCTCACCGGAGGAGCGTAAGGACTGGTCAGCCAGCTTCTGGATCTCCTGTGCCACGACAGCAAAGCCTCTGCCGGCTTCTCCGGCTCTGGCTGCCTCGATGGAGGCATTTAAGGACAGGAGATTGGTCTGCTCAGCGATCTCATTGATAGCTTCGGTGATGGAGCCGATTGCCTTGGATTTCTCGGTCAGCTTGCCAATGGTGTCCACGATATTGGAGGTGATATGAATGGTGGAGGAGGTGTTCTCCTTCAGATGTTCCACGGAGTCAATACCGGTATGGATCGCGGAAGCAGTGCCGGTGGCAAGGTCACTGATCTGGTCAGAATGGGTGGATACGCTGCCGATGGTACCGGACAGGGAATCCATCTGCTGCAGGCAGTCTTCAGAACCTTCGTCCAGCTTCTCGATACCCTGGCGCATTTCTCCTACCTGACCCTGAATATCCCGGGAGGTGGTCAGGAAATGCTGGGACGCTGCGGACATATCCGTAGCTGCACGGGACAGTTCTTCATTCACATCTTTCAGACCGGAGACCAGTTTTTTCATATGGGCGATCATGTCACAGATGCCCTCAGCTAACAGCTGGAATTCGTCGTTGCGCCTGGAATGTACTTCAATGGTCAGGTCTCCGGCGGAGACTTTTTTCAGGCGGCGGATAAAATAATAGATGGAACCGCCGTACTGACCTGCCAAAAGAGACCCTGACAGAATCGCAACGATGCTGGCAGCGACTACCAGGATCAGGGATACGTTTTTAATATCCGCGGTCTGTCCGATGATATTCTCCTGAGGAATCATGGCGCAGATCATGGCATTGCGGGAACCAATCTTGGAATAGAGGAAGAGATATTCTCCGTCCGCTTCTTCCACGTAGGAGGAACCGCTGCTCTCCTCGGAAGCAAAGGCTGCGTCCACATACGTTTTGCCTGCGAAAGTACTGCCTTCGGTATCCTCGGAACGGGAGGAGAGGTATTCGGTACCGTCACAGGTGACAAAGCCCACGAAGCTGCCCTCACCACCATCTAAGGAGGATAAGGAGCTGTCCAGGACACTGGGCTTGAAATCAATGATTAATATTGCCGGAGCGTTGGAAAAATATCTGGCGAGACGGACACTGTATTTGGAAGCATCCGTACCAAGCTTTTCATCTATCTCGGACTGGTTGCCGAAGAGGTAGTATTTTGCCTTATCTGCGGACAGAATCTGTCCATCGGAGCTTGCCAGATAGGCGCTGAGCAGTCCGGTCTCGGTGGTCTTCGTGGTGGAGATGGTCCGCTCCTTATCGGAGAGCACGTAGATATTGGAGATCAGGGCATCGGTAGTTACTGCCTTGATAAAAGTGTCCTCGTAAGTGTTGGGGGTATTGTAGACCGCAGAGGCATCGTTGTCGAACAGACCGTTCAGATACTTCTGCAGGGTATCGTCGTTCATATATCCCTTGTAGCCGGACTGCACCGTATCAAAAGAGAGCGTCAGGTACTGGTTCATCATGCTGACGGTCTGCTCGACAGAAGCAGTATAAGTGTCGATAATCTGGGTAGTAGCCTTCTGATAGGAGACGAGTCCTAAAGCGATGATGAAGACTACGGGAATCAGGAAAGCGAAGATCAGCTTAAAACGGATCCGCTTCCAGACGGGGATGGGATTTTTAGTATTTTTGGTCAAAATGAGCACCTCCAATAACACAATTTTTTTGATGGCAATATTTTACCAAAAGTTTGGAAAAATATCTACATTTTTCGAGAAAACGCTTTCCAAAATATGGACAAATATATGCCGACCTCTTTTACTTTACATAACCTGCCGCAAAGTAATATAATGAAAGAACTAATGGCAGATCTATGACAGAAGGGACAGGAGCATTATGCAGAAAAAAGAACGTATGGCAAATCTGGAAGTACTGCGCTGTGTGGCGATGATGATGGTGGTCGTGCTGCATTATCTGGGCAAGGGAGGGCTGTTGCCGGACCTGACGGCACCGTTGTCTGCGCAGGATACCGTGGCATGGCTGCTGGAGGCGTTTTGTATCGTGGCGGTAAATGTCTACATGATGATCAGCGGATACTTTTTATGCGAAAGTTCTTTTAAACTGAGCAGGCTGCTGACCCTGTGGCTGCAGCTGTGGCTGTACTCTGTGGGCATCGGCGTGCTGGCGGCGGTGACAGGAATCGTTCCTGCGGCGGAAGTGAGCACCCACTATTATCTGACCTTATTGTTCCCGGTGACCATGGGACATTACTGGTTCCTGACGGCATATGTATTCTTATATATCCTGCTGCCTTTCGTGGGAATGGGACTGCGGCAGCTGACGAAGCAGCAGTTTCAGGTGGCACTGGTGCTGTTATTTATTGCATTCTGCCTGGTGAAATCCATTCTGCCCTTCCGCCTGGAGGAGGACAGCAAGGGCTATGACTGCATCTGGTATCTGTGCGTGTTCTGCGTGGCGGCATATCTGCGCAGATTCGGGATTCCGTTTTTGCAGAAAAAGTCCCGGGCGCTGGTTCTGTACCTGATCGGAGTCTTCGGAACCTTTGGAGAGGCAATGCTGTTACATTTGTTTTATGTAAAGACCGGCAGTCTGGAACTGATTCTGAAGATTCCGTATGAATATAATCATGTTTTTCCGTTTTTAGCTTCCGTGGGGCTGTTCTGCCTGTTCCTGGACAGCAATATCCGTGGGAAAGTTGGCAGCGTGGCGGTGAAGATCGCGCCCTATACGTTAGGCGTATATCTGCTGCATGAGAACCTGGGCGTGCGTTACGCCTGGCAGCAATGGCTTAGTTCGGATCGTATAGATGGTGTATTGCCGTTGCTTTTATGGACCGTGATCGCCGTAATCGTGGTATTCACACTGGGAATTTTGGTGGATTTTATTCGAAAATGGGTGTGCGGCGGACTGCATAAGGCATTCCTGCACATTCCGCCTTATCGTGCTCTGATGGGAAAAATACAGACCGTAGATACTATGTTCAAAAGAGAGGTAACACCGTGACAGATAACATGAAAAATAAAATGGTGGGAATCGGCGATCAGAAACGCCTTTGGGAGTTCGTGTTCGTGGCAGTTCTGGTGCTGTATCCCCTGCGGCATATTACCTGGGGACTGGATCTGTGGGATACCGGCTACGGCTATGCGAACTTTGAATATATGGGAACGCAGCATATGGATCCCATGTGGCTGTTTTCCACATATCTGACCACAGCCATCGGTCATTTCTTAAGTCTATTGCCCGGGGCGAAGACGCTGGTCGGCATGAATCTCTACACGGGACTTGCCATCAGTCTGCTGGCGGTGTTAGGATACTACTTCTGCACGAAAGTGCTGAAGATCCCGACAGTACTTGCTTTCTTGGGAGAATTCACGGCAGTGAGCTTCTGCTGGTGCCCCACGGGATCTTTTTACAATTACGTGACTTACGTGTTCTATCTGATCGCGGTACTCTGCCTGTACCTGGGGCTTGCCAAAGGGAAAAAAGCATGGCTGTTCGCTGCGGGAGTAGCACTGGGCTGTAATGTGCTGGCAAGATTCTCCAATCTGCCGGAAGCGGCGATGATCGTGGGCGTGTGGGCTTATGGAATTATCTGTTGGCTGGAAGAGCGAAGAGAGATCACGAAGGCTCCCGGGGATGCGCAGGATACAAAAGAGCGGAAAAAGGCAGCAGGCGTACGGCTCCGTAAGAAACTGTTACAGGATACCGGCATGTGCCTGGCGGGGTATCTCACCGCCTTACTGATATTATTTGGATACATTCAGATCCGCTACGGTATGGATGAGTATGTGAAAGGCATTCAGAGACTGTTCTCCATGACGGAGGTGGCGACAGACTATACGGCGGCGTCCATGATCATGGGGATGTTTGACTGGTATTTCCAGAATCTGTACTGGGAGATTAGGATGTGCGTGTTCCTGGTCGTGGGCATCGTGGCTGTGGGAGTGCTGGAACTGATCGGCTCTTATGTGAACAAAGACAGCATAAAAAAGGTTCTGCGGATCCTGGAATGGGCGGGAAGTGCGGCACTGGCGGCAGTGATGGTGTTCTGGCTGTACAGGCAGGGCTTCTGCTCCACAGAGTATACGAATTACGGCGCCATTATCTGGCCCGGAGTAACGTTCCTGACATTAACTTTACTGGTGACTTTGTGGCGGATTTTTACGCCTTCCGCACCGAAGGAAGAAAAGCTGATCAGCGGACTGATCTTCCTGATCCTACTGATCACTTCCTTAGGCAGCAATAATAAGCTCTATCCCAGCATGAACAACCTGTTCCTGGCGCTGCCTTATATGTACTGGCAGTTTTACCGGTTTTGTAAATATGTCGGCAGTTTTCGTTGGAAGCGGCTCACCCTATCTGCGGTTCCCGCAAAATGTATCTTCGGCGGATTCTTCCTGTTATTTTTCATCCAGGTGGGGCTGTTTGGGAGAAGCTTTGTATTTGCGGAAGGGACCGGCGTCCGGGATCTAAGCGCCCAGGTGACCAATAACGAGACACTGAAAGGCGTGTGGATGAGCGAGGAGCGCGCCGAGTGGATGCAGGAGATCTCGGAGTACGTGAACGAACAGGGACTTGCGGGCAGGGATGTGCTGCTCTACGGACAGATCCCGGCGATGTCTTATTATCTGCAGATGCCGGCGGCATTCAATCCCTGGCCGGATCTGGATTCCTACCAGATCGGACAGCTACAGCTGGATATGAGCTCGATGCAGGAGCGGATGGACGCAGACGTGACTTACCGACCGGTGGTTTTATTAGAGAAAAAATATGCCGTGTACCTGGAAGAAGGAGAGGCGGCATTGGAGGCATTGCAGCCCACGGAAAAAGAGCGCGGGTATATCGTGGACAATCCCAAGCTTCGGTTAATCGGAGAGTTCATGGATGCTTACGGATATGAGAAGACCTTTGAAAATGAGAAATTTGTGATCTATGAATAAACAAATCCCCGGGAGATGAAAATCTTCCGGGGATTTACTTTGCAGATAAATGCGATTATAACAGCTGTAAGCCGTTTGCTTTGGCAATCTCCATGACCTCATCGGACCACAGGGAACACTGTACTTCACCGATGTGGACCTTTCTTAAGAAGAACATACAGATACGGGACTGACCGATACCACCGCCGATGGTAAAGGGAAGCTCGCCGTTGATAATTGCCTTATGGTAAGGAAGCTCTGCACGCTCGGGGCAGCCAGCCTTCTGTAACTGGTCTAACAGAGCCTTTTTGTCGACACGGATACCCATGCTGGACAGCTCCAGGGCAATGTCGAGAACCGGATAATATACCACGATATCGGCATTCAGATTCCAGTCATCGTAGTCCGGTGCACGACCGTCGTGAGGCTTGCCGTTCTCTAAGGTGTCACCGATCTGCATGATGCAGACAGCACCCTTCGCCTTGGCAATGTAGTATTCCCGCTCCTTCGGAGAGTAGTCGGGGAACATTTCCTCTAACTCGCTGGTAGTTACGAAGAAGATGTCATGAGGAAGGATCTCCTCGATGTAATCGTAGTGGATGGACATATACTTCTCGGTCTTGCGCAGAACCTTGTATACGGTGCGGACGGTCTCCTTGAGAGTCTCCAGATTCCGCTCTTCCTTCGTGATGATCTTCTCCCAGTCCCACTGATCCACGTAGACGGAGTGGATATTGTCGGTCTCCTCATCCTGACGGATGGCACTCATATCGGTGTAGAGACCTTCACCGGGTCCGAAACCATACTTCTGCAGTGCATAACGCTTCCATTTTGCCAGAGACTGTACGATCTCTGCCTCACGGTCACCCTGTGCCGCAATATGGAAATTCACGGGACGCTCCACACCGTTTAAGTTATCGTTCAGTCCGGATGTGGGATCCACAAATAAGGGAGCGGATACGCGCAGCAGGTGCAGACGCTCTGCTAATAATCCCTGGAAAAAGTCTTTGACTGTCTTGATGGCAACCTGTGTCTCATACAGGTTCAGCTGAGACTTATAATTTTTAGGTATGACAATATCTGACATACTGACCTCTCATTCTGCCGCCTGGCGGCTTGTGTTACAAAATACTCCTATATTATTTAACTGCGAAATGCACGATTTTGCAAGCCTTTTTTCGGAAAAAATAACCACTTGTAAAAATCGAACATATGTGCTATTTTAAATATACAAAAGAACAAATCCATGGAGTTCTACCGCCGGAATTATATCGAGGGGCTGTTCTTAAGCTCCGGCATTGTACGGAATCCCGACTTTACCATGGAACTGCTGTACCGAACCATATGGCTGTTACGCAATTACTATCATTTTAACGGCTATGTCCATGTGAAGGCGATCCCCGGGGCGGATCCGGAGCTGGTGCAGCGGATGGGATACCTGGCAGACCGTATGAGTGTGAACTTAGAACTTCCCACGGCGGAGGGACTGCGGACGCTGGCACCGAACAAGCACCGGAAAAATATATTGACTCCCATGCGGCAGATCCAGAACGGCATCCATGCGAATAAGGAGGAACTGATCCTGTACCGCAAAAGTCCAACCTTTGTCAGCGGTGGACAGTCTACCCAGATGATCATCGGGGCGACGCCGGAGACGGATTATCAGATCTTAAATGTGGCGGAGAGCCTGTATCAGAAGTTTGAACTAAAGCGCGTGTTCTATTCCGCTTTTGTAAAGGTCAATGAGGACAAAAGCCTGCCGGCGCTTCCGGGCGGACCGCCACTGCTACGGGAGCACAGGTTATATCAGGCGGACTGGCTGCTGCGGTTTTATGGATTCAAGGCAGAGGAACTGTTAGATGAGAGACGACCGTATTTTAATGTCATGCTGGATCCCAAGGAGGACTGGGCGGTGCGGCATTTAGAGTGTTTTCCGGTGGAAATCAACAGGGCACCCTACGGGGAACTGTTACGGGTGCCGGGGATCGGCGTGAAGAGTGCCAGGCGGATCCTCAGTGCAAGGAGGAGTACGAAGCTAAGCTTCCAGGATCTTAAGAAGCTGGGGGTGGTGCTGAAGCGGGCGGTGTATTTTATCACCTGCAGTGGCAGGATGATGTACCCCACGAAGCTAGAGGAGGACTATATCGTGCGGAATCTGACGGATCCGAAGGATAGGATCCGCTTTGGAAGCGATGGCATGAGCTACCGGCAGATGACATTGTTCGATGACGGGATGTTCCCCACCGGAGTGCGGCAGGAGGAGAGACTTATTATATGAAGATTTATCATTGTGAGGATTCGCTGGAGGGAATCTTTACTGCTATTTATAATACGTATGAGGATCGTTCCCCCATCCGGGATACCATGGTCACCACCATTGAGGAGAATCTGCTGTTCTCGGAGTCGGTGGAGGTGGTGCCGGATCCGGAGAAGACGGTGAAGGTGATCCGGACGCTGAAGCGGAGATTCGGGGAGGAAGATTATGAGAGCCTGTGCCTGGCGCTGGCATCCCCGAAGCCGGAGAAGGCACAGGCGGTGTACCGGACCATCGCAAAGGGGCTTTCGGAGAAATGCCCGCCGGGGCACCTGCTGGATGCCATGGCAGACACCTATGTGAACCAGACCTTCAGTCTTGCAAGGGCGGCGGGGAATGAGTACCACCATCTGGCAGGATTTGTGCGGTTTGAAGAGTTGGAGAATACGATCCTGTATTCTAAGATCGCACCGAAGAATAATGTCCTGACATTCCTGATGGTGCATTTCGCGGATCGTTTTCCCATGGAGGATTTTATGCTGTTCGATGCGGGACGTTATCTGTTCGGAGTGCATCCTGCCGGGAGACCCTGGTATACGCTGCAGGGGAAGGATGCCTGGGAGAGAGTGCGACCGGAGACGGAGAGGCTGTCCGCAGCGGAGCTGCACTATCGGGAACTTTTTCGCACCTTCTGTCATACAATAGCCATAAAAGAGCGGGAAAACAGAGAATTACAGAGAAATATGCTGCCGCTCAGGTTCCAAGAATATATGGTGGAATTTCGGTAGATTTTGCCAATTTGGAATTTAGACTTTACTGCGGTAACGCAATAAATATACAAATCGCCGAAAAGGTTTTCCGGATGGAGACTCTCTATTGTGAAAATGATAACAGAACGGTAAAAACGGCTAAATTGTGCACTTTTTCCAAGTAAAAAATAGCTTTACATTTGGCTTTGTTTGGCTATAATAGTAATGATTTCAGATGTGTGGGGAGAGAGAACCCCGTGTATTGTTTTGTTTACTATTGAAAGGAAGGAACCAGAAATGTTAAAGACGATCCGTTTGACACCTGAAGACGTGAAGCATTTTGTTGATGTAGCTTCAAAGTGTGATTTTGATATTGATATATGCTATAACAGATACGTAATCGATGCCAAATCATTCCTTGGAGTGTATGGATTGGATTTCACCAAGCCCTTGACCGTGTCTTATGACGGCTACAATGATAAATTTGAAGAACTGCTGAATCAGTGTGCGATTGCATGCTAATAGCACGGAACAATCCGTAGGCATCAAAGTCGGGGGTCTTTGACCCCGACATCATATGATTTGACTCCCCAGGTAAGATAGAGTACTATTTACCTGGGGAGTTTTTCTTTCCCATGCAAACAAATCGGAGGTGAAGTCACGTGGCAGGAGAAGTCAGAATATCGGTACGTAATCTCGTAGAGTTCATCCTGCGCAGTGGCGACATCGACGACAGGAGGCAGGGCTCTCCGGAGAATGCCATGCAGGAGGGCAGCAGGATCCATCGCATGATCCAGCGCCGCATGGGGGCAGAGTATCAGGCGGAAGTATCCTTAAAATATACGCATCCCACGGAGGACTATGTCATTATCGTGGAGGGGCGTGCCGACGGCATCATTGAGCAGAACGGAGAGACCACCATCGATGAGATCAAGGGAACCTACAGAGACTTATCGAGGCTGAAGGCACCTCTGCCGCTGCACATTGCCCAGGCGAAATGCTACGCCTATATGTACAGTTTGCAAAAGGAGCTGCCCTATATCCGTGTGCGGCTGACTTATTGCAATATAGAGACGGAGGATATCCGTTATTTTTATGAAGATTATGATTTCCCGAAGCTGGAAGCCTGGTTTGGGCAGTTGATCAGTGATTACCGCAAATGGGCAGATTATACCTGGCAGTGGAGAAAACTGAGACAGCAGTCCATTGTCGAACTGCAATTCCCCTTCGAGTATCGGGATGGGCAGAAGGAACTGGTCAGCTATGTGTACCAGACCATTTATCATAAGAGAAAACTATTCATCGAAGCACCCACAGGCGTCGGCAAGACCATATCCACGATCTTTCCCACAGTAAAAGCCATGGGAAAGGATATGGGAGATAAGTTATTCTATCTCACAGCCAAGACCATCACCCGGACGGTGGCGGAGGATACGTTCTCGCTGTTGCGGGAGAAGGGGCTTCGTTTTAAGAGTATTATCCTGACGGCGAAGGAGAAGATCTGCTTTCAGGAGCATACAGAGTGCAATCCGGAGCAGTGCCCCTATGCCAAGGGACATTTTGACCGGATCAATGACGCCATCTACGATCTGCTGACCCATGAGGAGAGCTTTACACGCAGCAAGATAGAAGAATATGCCCTGAAGCATCAGGTATGCCCCTTTGAATTCGGACTGGACTTAAGTCTGTTCGCCGATGGCATCATCGGGGACTACAATTACCTCTTTGATCCCCATGTGTATCTGAAGCGCTTCTTCGGAGACGGTAGTCAGGGCAATTACGTATTTCTGATCGATGAGGCACATAACCTTTTAGAGCGGGGAAGAGAGATGTACAGTGCTCCTCTCAGGAAGGAAGACCTGCTGGAACTGAAGCGGGAGATAAAACAGACAATCATGTCGGAAATGGAGGAGGCAACCCTCAAAAAACGTGATAAAGACGAGATTTCCGGACAGATGACATTAGAAATGACAGATATGTCAAAACAGCTGCCGCAGAAGAGTACGCTCGTGGAAACGGACGGTACGGACTCCCTCTATGTCAAAGGGCATAAGGGAAGAAGATCCGATGGAAAAAGTATTTTTGTAAGAGAAGGGTATGCGGAGCGGATCAGCCAGCTGCTGGAAAAGTGCAATGCACAGCTGCTGTCCATGAAGCGGGACTGTGACGGCTACCGGCTGGTGGATGACATTGACCTGCTGGTGCAGCCGTTGACTAGACTTCACGGAATCATCAGCGATTATCTGGAAGAACAGGAGAAGGTCGGTCTGGAAGTGCGGGAGAAGCTGTTGGACTTTTACTTCACGCTCAGCCATTTCCTGGATATCTATGAGAGACAGGATGAGAACTATGTGAAATATACGAGACTGTGCGAGGACGGCAGCTTTGAACTGAAGCTGTTCTGTGTCAATCCCAGAGAGAATCTGAAGGAATGCATGCTTCGTGGACGCAGCACGATCCTGTTCTCTGCAACGTTTCTGCCGATCCAGTATTATAAGAACCTGTTGGGCGGTGAGAAGGAAGACTATGAGGTGTATGCCCACTCGGTGTTTGATCCCGAGAAGCGCACGATACTGATCGCCGGGGATGTGACCAGTAAATTCACCAGACGATCGCAGGAGGAATATTACAATATCGCCCGTTATATTCACGAGATCGTGAAGAACCGGCACGGCAATTACCTGGTGTTTTTCCCGTCCTATTCCTTTATGAATCAGATCTATGAAATCTATGAGCACTATTTTATGACGGAAGAAGAGGAATGCCTGGTACAGCAGGAATCCATGAACGAAGAGGAGAGAGAATACTTCCTGAACCGCTTCCGGGGCAATGAAGACTGCGATCTGCAGAGCCTTATCGGCATGGAGATCGAGGAGGAAGAGGAGCAGACGCTGATCGGCTTCTGCGTGCTGGGAGGTATCTTCGGAGAAGGCATCGACCTGAAGAAGGACAGCCTGATCGGTGTCATCGTAGTGGGAACCGGGCTGCCCCAGCTAGGCTGTGAGCGGGAGATTTTGAAAGACCATTTTGATAACAACGGGGAGAACGGCTTCGACTATTCCTACCGGTATCCCGGCATGAATAAAGTATTGCAGGCGGCGGGACGCGTGATCCGGACTGCAGAGGATGTGGGAATTATCGTCCTGCTGGATGAACGTTTTCAGCAGTATTCCTACCGGAGATTATTCCCCAGAGAGTGGGAACAGGTACAGCCGGTGACCGTGGATACCGTGGCGAAAAAGGTGGAGCGGTTTTGGGATGCCTGGTTGTGGCAGAAGCAGTGACACCCGGTATGATATCGGAGTTGATAACCGATATGACAATCCACATAACCACATATGACATATGTGTATATGTGGATAAGTCTGTGGATTTGGTGGATTATTTGAGGCTTTGCACGGAAAAAACGACAGATGAATCAAAAATGGTGTATAATAGCAAAAGATCTGTTGTGGATAAGAAATCAAAACGGTACTGGATCAGTCAATGACCGGAAACGTAAGAATACAGACAGAAAGGCATGGTAAATTAGTATGTGGGCTTATGAAAGTGTGTTTTATCAGATATACCCCATGGGATTCTGTGGAGTCCCTTTTGAGAATGACGGGGTGCAGAGACATGAGATCAGACGGGTGGAGGAATGGATCCCCCATATGCAGAAGCTGGGAGTGAATGCGGTATATTTTTCCCCGGTATTTGAATCCGATACCCATGGCTACAATACCAGAGATTATCGTAAGATCGATGTGAGACTGGGAACCAACGAAGATTTTAAGGAAGTCTGTGATGCATTGCATGCGGCAGGCATCCGCGTGGTGCTGGACGGCGTGTTCAATCATGTGGGCAGAGGATTCGCACAGTTTCAGGATGTGATCAAAAACAGAGAGAATTCTCCTTATGTGAACTGGTTCTACCGGATCGATTTCGGTGGTAACTCCAATTACAACGACGGACTCTGGTATGAGGGTTGGGAAGGCTGCTTTGATCTGGTGAAGCTGAATCTGCAGAATCCCGATGTGGTAAATTATCTGTTAGACAGCGTGAAGGGCTGGATCGACGAATTCGGTATTGACGGTCTGCGCCTGGATGTGGCGTACAGTCTGGATGAGAATTTTGTCAGAAGACTGCGGGAGGTGACCAGTGTCTACAAACAGGATTTCTTCTTATTAGGAGAGATGCTTCACGGAGACTACAACCGTCTGATGAATGACCAGATGCTGCATTCCGCTACGAACTATGAGTGCTATAAGGGACTTTACAGCAGCTTCAACAGTATGAACATGTTCGAAATCGTGCATTCTCTGCTGCGGCAGTTCGGACCGGAGAACTGGACCTTATATAAGGGAAAGCATCTGTTGTCCTTCGTAGATAACCATGATGTGACCCGTGTGGCAAGTATTTTAAATAATGAAAATCATCTGCCCCTGATCTATGCCCTGGCGTTCGGCATGCCCGGCATTCCCTGCATCTATTACGGAAGTGAATGGGGCTTCAAGGCAAGAAAGGAAGAGGGTGATCCTGCGCTGCGTCCCTGCTTTGACAAGCCGGAGTGGAACGGGCTGTGTGACTGGATCAGTAAGCTTTCGGAAGCCAAGAAGCATTCCGAAGCGCTGAACTACGGTGCATTCCGTTCGGTGTTACTGACCAATAAGCAGTGCATTTTCGAGAGAAAATCGGAGCATGAGAGAGTGCTGGTGGCAATCAATGCGGATGGCGCGGATTTCATGGCGCATTTTGATGCCGGCTGCGGCACCGCGGTGGATCTGATTACCGGAGAAGCCCATGATTTTGGCGGTGGAAGTCTTCTGCCTGCATATAGTGCTTACTTCTGGAAAATGGAAAACTAACACAGAACTAATGGAGAACAGATTCTTATGAAGGTACTGATCTTATCCACCGGAACCGGTGAGGGACACAATTCTGCCGCAAAAGCGGTGAAGGAACAATTTGAACGCCGGAATATCCCCTGTGAACTGGCGGACGTACTGGATTTTGCGTCGGACAAGGCAAGCGCCTACGGACGCCGGATCTATATCTGGAGCACCGTGCGGGCGAAAAAGGTATTCGCCGGAGCGTACCGTGCGGGAAGGGCAATCTCTTCCGCCAGGTTAAAATCCCCGGTATATTTTGCTAACGCCTTATATGCGGACAAGCTGTGCAATTATATTACGGAAAACGGATATGACACGGTGGTGATGCCGCACCTTTTTCCGGCGGAGGCGATGACCTGGCTGTTGCAGAATCACAAGCTGGAGGTGCAGACGTATTTTATCGCCACGGACTATACCTGCATTCCCTTCACGGAAGAGACCAAAGTAGATTATTATTTTATTCCCCATGAGGAGCTGGCGACGGAATTCATCAAGCGGGGCATCCCTGCGGAAAGGTTGGTCCCCACGGGAATCCCGGTGACGGAACGGTTCCTGCATCTGCCGACCCGCGCGGAGGCGAGAGCACATCTGGGGATTCCTGCGGGTATCCCCTGTATTCTCATGATGACAGGAAGTATGGGCTACGGTCACGTGGAGAGCATGGCGGCGAAGCTGGTGGAGCAGACCGGGGAGGAGATCCAGCTGTATATTATGGGCGGTACCAATGAGGAACTGAAGAAGACTCTGCGGGATACTTATGCCAATGTGGAGCGGGTGCACGTGCTGGATTTTACCACGGAGGCGCATCTCTATATGGCAGCGGCGGATATTCTGTTTACCAAGCCCGGCGGACTGACCTCCACGGAGGCGGTGGCAGCGAAAGTGGCGCTGGTACACACGAAGCCGATTCCCGGATGCGAGGATCGCAACGTTGCCTTTTTCACGGAACACGGTATGTCCGTGTCGGGAGAGACGGAAGAGGAACTGATCAGAAAGGGACTGGAACTTTTACAGGATCCGGCGGCGCAGGCGAGAATGCGGGAGTGCCAGGAACAATACGGCAAACCTTATGCAGCCGATGCCATCTGTGAATTTATCTGCGGAAAAAGGAGAGATCCGGATGATCATGCGTGAAATGGAAATGGCGGTCTTCGGACTGCTATGCGGAAGTATATTGTTCGGTAGAGCATTGCCGAAATGGATCAAGGGAATTGACGTGACAGAGGTTAGCATCGACCATAATCCGGGAACGGCAAATGCCATGAAATATGCAGGGGTTCCCGTGGGGATCTTATGTCTTCTGGGTGATCTGCTAAAGGGAGCAATCCCGGTGTATCCTGCTGTGGGGATGGGGCTCCTGACGGGAAGTCTGTTTCCGTTCATTATGGCGGCACCGGTGCTGGGGCATGCCTATTCCCTGTTTTATCATGGAAAGGGAGGCAAAGCCATTGCAGTGTCTTTCGGTGTGCTGATCGGACTGGCGCCGGTACGCCCGGAACTGTTACTGTTACTCATTGTATTGTACATCACAGGATCAGCGATCCGGATCCGTCCCCATACGAGAAGGACCAGGATCACTTATATCTGCTTTGCACTGGGAGCAGCGATCCTGCTGACGGTGCAGAGGATCCCGCTGCAGGTATTTTTAGGAGCGCTTCTGATTTCAGCCGTTGTGATCCATAAAAACAGTGTCCGTCAGGAGATTTTGGAGGAGACGGACAGGAGCAGCTCTGCTGAATGCTATTGTGCTGGTGGTGGTCGCCAGGGAACCGGAAGGAACCTATGGATACAAGATCACTCAGGAGGTCCGGCAGGTGATCGAGCTGTCGGAATCCACCCTGTATCCCGTACTTCGGAGACTGCAGAAGGACGAATGCCTGGAAGCCTATGAACGGGAATGCAGAGGCAGGTGCAGGCGGGAGGCTGTTCCATGGACATTCAAAAGTCGGAAGATGACTGTTTCCGGATAGAAGCCGAAGGAATGCGAAAATTCCAGGGATATGTGGAACATGATACGCTGGTGATCAGCGGCACCTCAAAAGCAAGCAGCAATGACCACGGCAATCTGGGCGGTTACTTCTGTCTGTACGTGCCGGAAGGATATGAGTTTGAAAAGGTGCCCCTAGATGTGGGAGCCGGAAGTCTCAGCGTGGAGATTAGTGTGGGAATGGGTTCCCTGCACCTGACCGGAGATGTGACGGAGAGCCTGACCGCAGACTGCTCCATGGGAGAATTGAAGTTGACCCTTGCCGGAGAACGGACCGATTTTAACTTTTTTTTTGTTATTCTTTTTCCGGCTGGTGCCATTCCTTCAAAACAGCTTCTACCTGTGCGACGAGTTGCTCCTTATTTGGAATATAAGAAACATAGCGTGAGGCAAAAATATTGTTAGACAGACCGCCGAGAGCATATTCAGCAGCGATACTGTCTTTGTCTGTACAAAGGATAATACCGATGGGTGGATTATCATGTTCATCATTTACTTCTGCGGCGTAGTAGTTCAGATACATATTAAGCTGCCCGGGCTCTATTTTCCTGTTCGTGTTCAACAATAATCTTTCCTATATTCCAGTAGTAGACAACAATTCCGTATTTACCTGTACCGCCACGCGCTGGCGTGCATTTAATAACAATTCTCTGATTTCATTCATCATAGAATCAGTATGTGTCAAATCACTCAATTTTAATGCCCCCTTTCAAGATGGAGAAAGCCAGTATAATATGATGTCGGGGTCAAAAGCCCCCGACTTTGATGCCTACGGATTGTTCCGTGCTCCGCACTCCCACAATCCTACCCAATATTCGCATATCGTGGGATTATCATCCCACTTTTATGCTCATATCGGGGCGGGTCCCAAGGTCTTTCACCCACTTATGAGCAAGCTCATGTGGGTTTAGACCTTTTGACCCTGGCATCATAATATAAAAGAGGTGCAGTGAAAAGTCAATCGAATCATTGATTTTTAATACTTCTTACAACAGCGCCGCTAGATATTTCTCGAACACGACGCCCTCCTGCACGGGTGTGCCTGCCTTCTCACTTCCGGCGATGCACAGCCCTACGAAGTTTGCAGCCTTCTGCACGGAGGATAGCAGTGTCTCTCCGCGGACGGCATCGGCGGCGAGGATGGAGGCGAAGATGTCTCCGGTGCCGGGGCGGGAGGCTCCGGCGATGGGGGAGGCAACGGTGGTATAGACGCCGTCGTCCCACAGGAAATTCACCAGGGAATCGCCCTGACGGATCCCAGTGATGACGATGGAAGCACCACCGGCAGCCAGCCGCTCACACATCCCGGACAGCTCATCAAGCGTCCATTCCCCGTCTTTCCAGGGAGTGCCGGTTAGAAGACAGGCTTCCGTGATATTTGGGGTAATGATATCCGCCAGGGGCAGCAGTTCCTTCATCTTCTGCACATGCGTCTCCGTGATGGAAGAGTAGGCTTTACCGTGATCTCCCATGACCGAATCCAGCAGGAACAGGGGTGGACGGAACATTTCCGCGAATTCTCTTACAATGTCGATCTGCTCTTCATTTCCTAAAAATCCACAGTATAATCCGTCGAAGGTAAGTCCCAGTTTTTTCCACACGTTTAAATAATCTCTCATATGAGAGGTATAGTCATCAAAATGACAGAGAGGAAATCCCAAATGGTTCGATAAAACAGAAGTAGGCACAGGACATACCTGTACCTTCATTACGCTGATCACGGGAAGGGATACGGTGGTGGAGCAGCGCCCGAAACCGGCAATATCATTAATCATAGCAAGGCGGGGAATGGAATCCCCGCCTTTTTGCGTATTGCTATTAAAATCAGATTTCATGGAATAATCCTGCTTTCTTCAGTGCCGGACGAAGTGCCAGATAGAAGACGGAAGCACAGATCACAGCCACGATGGCGTTGACACCGGTGGTCAGCGTGCTGATCTTAGCCAGAGCCTTGGAGATATCCTGAGGCACACCCAGCAGATACATTTTATAGAAGTAACCAACCAAAGGATCCGCTACCACGTTAAATGCCATACCGCAGGCAGAAGCCAGGATCGTTACGCCGGTCACATATTTTACGGAATGCTCTTTGCTTAAGTGGAAGATCTTGTGCGCTACCAGACCTACGATCAGACCGATGCACAGTTTTAATAAGAAGGTCTTGGGTGCGCTGGTCACATAAGCGGTGGTCAGATCGGCGATGGTCATGCCGATGGCACCGGCAAGTCCACCCCAGTAACCGCCAAGCAGCAGGGCTGCCAGTACGCAGAAGACATTGCCCAGATGGAATGCGGTCTTCTCGGGACCTACGGGGATATCGATCTTGAAGAATGCGAATCCGATGTAGCACAGAGCAGCTAACAGTCCTGCCTGCGCCAGCTTTCTCACATCTGCTTTTGCAGCGGGAACAATACCGACGAAAGCGTTGTATAATCCTTTAGCGGTTAACAGAATCGCGAAGAATACCAGAACCAGGCTGTAAGAATAAGGACGCTCTGCAGCTAATTTCAGATCGGTTAATTCACTCTTCTGTGCATTCAGGGCATCCAGGTCTCCGGTAGCAGTGCCTCCCTCGATCGCTTCGATGGAAGCTTTGATTTCGCTTAACTGATCGCTGTAAGCTACGGACTGCTGATAACTGTTATTGTGGGTAATGACTGCAAGAACGATTCCCAGGATCAGGAGAATAGCTCCTGCGATCAATACGCCGTATGTTTTTTTCTTTTCCATAATGATGATCTCCTCTTTTGGTTTCTTTTTCATAATTCCCATTTGTTCGGTGGGATATGTTAGGATTCAGTGTATAGAAAAAGTGGCTTGCTTGAAAGAGCCAGAACAAGTTTTTTTTACCATGCCAGTTTGCAACTGCAGGATAACGTCTTGTCAGTGGAATAAGATTTCCTTGACAAAGGATTGTCTTCTGTACTATATTTTTTATTAGTAGTTTTATGAATCAAAGGCAATGACGAAGAGGAGTACACATATCCCCTTACCAGAGAGAGCAGCTGCATGTATGCGCTGGAAGGCTGCTTCAAGACAGGAATGTGGAAGGTAGCTTCCAAGCCGGAGAGCCGAGATCGTATGACGAGCGTAAGTTCTCACGAGTTATCCCCGTTACCGGATAGGACTTTGTAAGAAGTCACGAGGCAGCGCAAGCTGTGAACAAAGGTGGTACCGCGTTACTGACGCCCTTTGCTGACGAGAGTCGGCAAAGGGCTTTTTGTAACTATTCAGAGCCATGTAAATCCGGATGGATAGGCGTCGGATGCTGGCATCCGTAAGAATATCCGTTCGGATTTATAGGGCGAAGTAACCTCAATGAGCAAAAGGAAAGCATCGTAGATGCGATTTTGCGAATGAGGTCTGAATAGTTGCAATTTACAACAAAAGGAGGAAACAATGAGCAAAGAATTAGCCAAAACCTATGACCCCAGCGGCATAGAAGACAGACTGTATCAGAAGTGGCTTGACAAAAAGTATTTTCATGCGGAGGTAGATCACAGCAAGACTCCCTTCACCATCGTGATCCCGCCCCCAAATATCACTGGACAGCTCCACATGGGTCATGCACTGGATAACACCATGCAGGATATCCTGATCCGTTATAAGAGAATGCAGGGCTACAACGCACTGTGGCAGCCCGGCACCGACCATGCAAGTATTGCAACCGAGGTCAAGATCATTCAGAAACTGAAGGAAGAAGGCATCGATAAGCACGATCTGGGACGTGAAAAGTTCTTAGAGAGAGCCTGGGAGTGGAAGAGAGAATACGGCGGACGTATTATCCAGCAGCTGAAAAAACTGGGATCTTCCTGCGACTGGGACAGAGAGCGTTTCACTATGGATGAGGGCTGTAACAAGGCTGTCACCGAAGTATTCGTGAAGATGCACGAAAAAGGCTACATCTACAAGGGTGCCCGTATCGTTAACTGGTGTCCCGTATGTAATACCTCTATCTCCGATGCAGAGGTAGAATATCAGGAGCAGGCAGGACATTTCTGGCACATCAAGTATCCTCTGATGAACGAGAACGGAACGCCCAGCACCACAGAGTTCCTGACTTTTGCCACCACCCGTCCCGAGACCATGTTAGGCGATACCGCAGTAGCCATCCATCCCGATGACGAGCGCTATACCCACCTGCATGGCAGAAAGGTACTGCTTCCTATCGTAAACCGTGTCATCCCCATCGTTGAGGATGCGTATGTAGACAGAGAATTCGGTACCGGTGTCGTTAAGATCACCCCCGCTCATGACCCCAACGACTTTGAGGTCGGCAAGCGTCACAACCTGCCCGTGATCAATATCCTGAACGATGATGCCACCATCAATAAAAACGGCGGCAAGTTCGAGGGCATGGATCGTTACGAGGCAAGAAAAGCCATCGTGGAAGAACTGGATCAGATGGGTCTGCTTGTAAAGATCGAGGATCATGTACACAACGTAGGTACTCATGACCGTTGTAAGACCACCATCGAGCCCATGGTAAAAGACCAGTGGTTCGTGAAGATGGACGAGCTGATCAAGCCCGCAAGAGAAGCTGTGAAAAACGGTGAGATCAAGCTGATCCCCGAGCGTATGGAGAAGAACTACTTCAACTGGACAGACAATATCCGCGACTGGTGTATCAGCCGTCAGCTGTGGTGGGGACACAGAATTCCCGCTTATTACTGCGATGACTGCGGTGAGGTAGTAGTGGCAAAGGAGATGCCGAAGGTATGTCCCAAGTGCGGCTGCACCCACTTTACACAGGATCCCGATACGCTGGATACCTGGTTCTCCTCCGCCCTGTGGCCTTTCGAGACTCTGGGCTGGCCGGAGCAGACCGAAGATCTGAAGTATTTTTACCCGACCGATGTCCTGGTAACCGGTTATGATATCATCTTCTTCTGGGTAATCCGTATGATCTTCTCCGGATACGAGCAGATGGGAGAGAAGCCCTTCAAGACCGTACTGTTCCACGGACTGGTACGTGACAGCCAGGGACGTAAGATGTCCAAGTCTCTGGGCAACGGAATTGACCCTCTGGAGATCATCAGCCAGTACGGTGCCGATGCACTGCGTCTGACACTGATCACCGGCAACGCACCGGGCAACGATATGCGTTTCTACTATGAGAGAGTAGAGAACAGCCGTAACTTCGCCAACAAGGTATGGAATGCTTCCCGTTTCATCATGATGAACATGGAGCAGGCACTGGAGAAGACCGGAAAAGAGATCACCACTCCTGCGGCAGCAGATTTACAGCCCGTAGATAAGTGGATCCTGTCCAAATTAAACACTCTGGTAAAAGATGTGACCGACAACATGGATCACTTTGAACTGGGTATCGCCGTACAGAAAGTATACGACTTTATCTGGGATGAGTTCTGTGACTGGTACATTGAGATGGTAAAACCCCGTCTGTACAGCACCGACGACGCAGTCAGCCAGAATGCAGCACTGTGGACCTTAAAGACCGTCCTGATCGACGCTCTGAAGCTGTTACATCCTTACATGCCGTTCATCACCGAAGAGATCTTCTGCACCATTCAGAACGAAGAAGAATCCATCATGATCAGCAAGTGGCCGGAGTACAGCGAGGATCGTAACTTCCCCGCAGAGGAGAAGGCAATCGAAACGATCAAGGAAGCTGTCCGCGGTATCCGTAACATCCGTACCGAGATGAACGTGGCACCCAGCCGTAAGGCAAGTGTCTACGTAGTCAGCGAAAATGCCGAGATCCGCAAGATCTTCGAGGATGGCAAGCTGTTCTTCGCAAGCCTTGCGTATGCCAATGAGATCATGATTCAGGCAGACAAGACCGGCATCGCAGACGATGCGGTATCCGTAGTGATCCCCGGTGCAACCCTGTACATTCCGTTTGCGGAACTGGTAGACATCGTACAGGAAATCGAGCGTCTGAAGAAAGAGCAGAAGAGACTGGAAGGCGAGCTGGCACGTTCTAAGGGAATGCTGTCCAACGAAAGATTCCTGTCCAAGGCTCCCGAAGCGAAGATCGCCGAGGAGAAAGAAAAGCTGGCAAAATACGAGCAGATGATGGATCAGGTGACGAAGCGCTTAGAGCAGCTGGCATAGAATTATTTGTAAGATGTAAAGATATAAAAAGCTGTATGTTTTGCGGAACATACAGCTTTTTAATAATATTGCTATTTTATTTATTATTTATCGGGAATATAGCATGGCGGTGCTGTCCTGATAGACACAGGTCATTCCCATATTTTCGAGTGTGAATCGGATGGAACCTTCCGGGTGAACTAAAATGTATTTTGCCTTTATATTGTCCGGATCATCATAAAAGTCTTGATAATCAAGGCTGACACCCGCTCCGGCGGGAACAGCGAACAGAAGACCGTAATAGGTGGAAACATTTTCGTCCGGGTTAGCAGCTTTGCTGTCTGCGGTGGGCATGGCTACTACATTGTCATAGGAGATATCATCGGATATCTGAATTATCTCAGAAAAAGCTTCTTCCAGAGAATCCATATACAAAGAGTAACTTTCCTCCGCATAAGGAAGACCATCAGCGCCCTGCGTCTGCCAGATAGAGAACAGACAGATGGCAGTAAGCAGAATTCCCCAGGAAAAATGAGATTCCAAAATCATAACGACTGCGTTTACAGTAAGCAGAGCCAGAATATGTCTGGCACCCACTCCCAACTGATACATTTCGATGATACTGATAAGGATTAACGAATTTCCAATCAATGTAATGATGTATAAAGGAGAAACCGCCTGTTTGTGAATTTTTCTCAGAATACATATAACAGCCATTCCAAATAATTCCAAACCTAAGAGGAGATAATACCAGCCAACTCCGCTTCCTTTATAACGCAGTGCATACCAGATCAGACGAAGGATTTCCACAATACTGTTGAGCAAGGACAGTACCATTCCCCCAAGACCGGCAGAACGCATTTTTTCAAAAGTAAAAATATTATTAAAGTAGACAGAACAAAAATAATGGTTATTAATAAAGAATAAACATATTGTTGCAATGGCAAGAAACGGAAGAATAAAAAACATTTTTTTGTTCTTATCTTTTACTGCTTTCCATAAGGGAATCAGAAAAAGCACTCCGTAATAGGGTCTGGTCAGAGTTAAAAGGCAAATTAGAAAAGTGCACACGACCAATACGATGGAATCTTTATGAGGAGTAAAGGAACGCCCGGACTGTGTACGAATTTTCTCAGATAATAAATATTCTCCGCATGAGGTTATAATTATTAATTGTAAAATGACAGAAGCTTCTACAACTCCGGAGAGAACATAGCGGTTCAAAAACTGATTTGTAATCCAAAAAATGGAAATAGTACCAAGACTTCTCGTGTTGGGACGAAGGAAAATGTATATAACAAGAAAAGCCAACATGCTGAAGAGAATATTGGCATAAATCGGAGAACAGTAGTTCCAACCGAAGAAAAATCCGAAAATAACATAAGGAATTAAGGGTAACAAGCCCCAAACACCAAGAGAACCATAGAGAGCTCTGGACTGGTTGTAGCCAAAGTAACCTCTTGGCATACCATAAGCGAGGATTCCTTCAATTTGTTTATAATAGGTGATTTCATCGCTCCAGCCGCCTAGAGGAATATAAATATCATTGATTAATTTTCCGTCTTTGAAACAAAAAAGAATAGCAGAAAGGAGGGGAATCAAAGTGAAAACAATTCCAACTACTATTTTTAAAAATTTTTGATTGTGAAGTGAACGAAGCATAACTGATGTAAAAATCCTCCTATAAATAGTTTCATAATCTTTCCTGAGGCTCATTATATCATAGATTAATGTCCGGGTATAGAAGAAAAGATGTGTGAGGCGCATTGACAATACAAGATAAGATATTGTAAACTCTGTCGTGTGACGAATATGATTATGCGATTCAACAGAGATAGAAACTTAAGATGAATAAGAAAATGATATTATATGAGGAAGCGGTGGCATATCTTGACGGTATGCCCCGCTTTACTGTCAAAAAGGATCACAGAGATCTCAGATGGTTTTTGAAAAAAATGGGCAATCCGGAGCAGAACCTTCGGATCATTCATGTGGCGGGGACCAACGGCAAAGGTTCGGTCTGCGCTTATATGAGCTCCATCCTGCAGGAAGCGGGCTATCGCACCGCTGTGTTTACTTCGCCTCATCTGGTGGATATGCGGGAGCGGTTTAGCGTGGACGGAGAGATGATTCCGAAGGAAGCCTTTTTACGGGCATTTCTGGAAGTGCAGGAAGGCTTGCGGGAGACGGATGCTTCAGGAGAATTTGTTCTTAATTTTTATGAGTATCTCTTCTGCATGGCATTACTGTATTTCGCGGAAGAGGCACCGGATTACTGCATCATCGAGACCGGACTGGGCGGCAGACTGGATGCCACGAACTATGTGGACAATAAGCTCCTCACCGTTATCACAAGGATCAGCCTGGATCACGTACAGTATCTGGGAGACACCACAGCGAAAATCGCCACGGAGAAAGCGGGAATCTTACGCCCCGGTGTGCCGGTGGTGTATCTGGATGGGGACGTCGACGCAAGTGCGGTAATTTGCCGCAAAGCGTCAGAACTTGGCGCGATGCAGATACCGGTGTCGAAAAAGGACTATACTTTCCTGGGATTTCGGAAGAAATACATTGATTTTTCCCTGCGCTCTGAGTATTATAATTATATTAGTCTTACTTTGCATACCATTGCGCGTTACCAGATGGAAAATGCAGCGCTGGCGGTACGGGCGGTCGAAGTGCTGGCACACAGTGCCGGGGCACAGATGCCAAAAGGCCCTTCCGAAGAGGAGATCCGTCAGGGCGTATTACATTGTTTCTGGCAGGGACGCATGGAAGAAGTACTTCCCGATGTGTATGTGGATGGGGCGCATAATGATGACGGCATCCGGGCTTTTCTGGATACCGTGGCAGAAGATGGCTGTGCGGAGGGCAGGAGACTGTTGTTCGGCGTGGCTGCGGATAAGGATTGCAGGCATATGATACAGCGGGTGGTAACGTCTGGATTATTTGACCATATCGCTTTTACCCATATGCGGACGGCGAGATCGCTCTCCCTGGAGAAACTGGAAGAGCTGTCAGCGGCTTATCCGGAACATCATTTTACTATGTATACGGAAGCGGATACGGCACTGCGGGAGCAGATCCGGGCGAAGAAGCCGGGAGAGAGGCTCTATATCGCGGGCAGCCTGTATCTTGTCGGGGAAATAAAGGAGTCTTTGGACCATGATCAATTTTGAAGAAGAACTGAAGAAGTTTCATCCCAGCCTGGAAGTGGAAGATGCGGAAGAAGCCATCTACAATCAGGATCTGACCGATGCGGCGGATCTGTTGGTGAAGATGATGAAAGAAGCAGAAGAAAAAGAAGAGAAATAGGAGGGAGAGCATGTTTTGTTATAACTGCGGCTGCCATCTGTCAGAGCATGATTTCTGTACATCCTGTGGAGCAGATGTATCCCTCTATAAAAAGATCATGTGCATGTCCAACCGTTTCTATAATGACGGACTGGAGAAAGCGGGAGTACGGGATCTTACAGGTGCGATCAACAGCTTACGGCAGAGCCTGAAATTCAATAAAAATAATATCGAAGCCAGAAATCTGTTAGGACTGGTATATTTTGAGACCGGAGAGGTCGTTGCGGCGCTCAGCGAATGGGTCATCAGCAAAAATATGCGTCCCGAGAAAAATATCGCGGACGACTATATCAACATGCTGCAGTCCAACGCTTCCCGTCTGGATGCCATTAACCAGACCATCAAAAAATACAACCAGGCGCTGGTCTACTGTAACCAGGACAGCAAGGATCTGGCGATCATCCAGCTGAAAAAGGTACTGTCCCTGAACCCGAAGTTCATTCGGGCACATCAGCTGTTAGCGCTGTTATACATGGACAGTGAGCAGTGGGACAGAGCGGAGAGAGAACTGCGCAAATGCATGGAGATCGACCGCAATAACACCCTGACCCTGCGTTATCTGAAGGAAGTGGAGATGCAGCTGGCGCCGGATGAGAACGGCAAACAGACCGGCAGACGGAAAAAAGATGATGCGGTCCGCTACCAGAGTGACAACGAGATCATCATCCAGCCCCTGAATGTAAAAGAACAGAAGAGTGCGGGCTTGTCCTCACTGATCAATATTGCCATCGGACTGGTCATCGGACTGGCAGTGATGTATTTCCTGGTGGTTCCGGCGGCAGTGACCAATGCCAACAACGAAGCCCAGAAGACCATCACCGATATCGGTAACCAGCTAGATACCAAGACATCGAGGATCCAGGAACTGGAGACCCAGATGGCGGCGCTGCAGACCGAGAACGATACCCTGAATCAGGAACTCCAGGGCTATGTGGGAGCCGATGGCACCTTACAGACCATCGATAACCTGCTGGCAGCAGCCAACACCTATCTGGAGACCCAGGATATCACCCAGACCGCAGCGAACCTGGAGAGCATTTCAGCATCGGTGGATGTGGACAGCACTTCCGAAGCTTTTCAGAAGCTGTATAAGACACTGCTTGGTCTGATTGGACCGCAGCTGTCCGCACAGTATTATGAGACAGGCTACAATGCCTACCGCAGCGAGGATTATGCGACAGCTATCGAGAATCTGTCCAAGGCGGTGGTCTATGATGAGACCAACAAGGACGCATGGCTTACCCTGGGTAACTCTTACCGTAAGAGTGACGACACCCAGAATGCCATCACGACGTATGACAAGATCATTGAGCTGTTCCCGGATACCGAGACGGCGAGAAGCGCACAGAGATATCGTTCCCAGCTGGCGGAGAACACCGCACAGTAGGAAAACAATACCATCAGACATGTGACACACAACACACGAAAGAGAACTTGCGATCTTATGATAAGACGCAGGTTCTCATTTTTTATCAAAAAACGCTGAAAAACAGCAGAATGTGAGGGAATATGGAAGAGTTTCAGGACTTTCAGATTATTGACAATTGCCTGATGGTTCGGATGCCGGAGGAAGTGGATCACCACAGAGCCTCCTATATCTGTGAGGGGGCGGACCAGCTGCTCGTCAGGGAAAATGTGGAAAATGTAGTATTTGATTTTGAGGATACCAGGTTCATGGATTCTTCGGGAATCGGCATCATTATGGGGCGATATCGCAAGATTTCCTGCTTCGGCGGACATGTCTATGCGATTCATGCGGATCGGCAGATTCAGCGTATTTTCCGGATGTCTGGGCTCCATAGGATCGTAGAGATCCTGCCGGGGTAAACAGGGAAAGAAAAAATAGTCGAAAATGAAAGAAATCATTCATAAAAATATGAAAAACAGTGCAAGAATAGGCGCAGAAATGAGGAGAACATGGTAGCAGAGAGGGAAGAAGTGCAACTGACGGAGAAGAGAGAAGAAGTGCGGAATAAAACACAGGGGAACCGAAATGAGATGGAGATCGTGTTCGATGCCATCTCCTGCAACGAAAGCTTTGCCAGAGTGGCGGTAGCGGCATTCATTACCCACTTAAATCCCACACTGGAAGAACTGGCGGACATCAAGACGGCGGTGTCGGAAGCGGTGACCAACGCCATTATTCACGGCTACGAGAACCTGTCCGGGTACAGCAGACACGGAGAAAACATTCCGGCGTACCAGGTGATCCATCCGGGAAAGGTGCGGATGAGGTGCGTCCTGGAGGGGGACATATTATCCATCGAGATCACGGATCAGGGGAAAGGCATCGAGGATCTTAAGAAAGCCATGGAACCGCTGTTTACCACGAAACCGGAACTGGAGCGCTCCGGTATGGGATTTGCTTTCATGGAAGCGTTCATGGATGACCTGGAGGTGGAGAGCGCGCCGGGGAAGGGCACGAAAGTACATATGTGTAAAAAAATGCGCTGCGGAGACTGGATCGGAAAAGAGGACTGAGGCATGGAAGAAGTATCAGTACTCATCGGAAAATCACAGAGCGGGGATAAAGAAGCGAGAGAAGTACTGATCGAGAACAATTTGGGACTGGTGCACCACATTGTGAAGAGGTTCCTGGGCAGAGGGTATGATCCGGAGGATCTGTTTCAGATCGGCGTCATCGGTCTGATGAAAGCCATTGATAAATTTGATTTAAAGCTGGAGGTCCGGTTCTCCACCTACGCCGTCCCCATGATCACCGGAGAGATCAAACGTTTCCTGCGGGATGACGGGCTGTTAAAGGTCTCCCGCACCATCAAGGAGGATGGACTGAAGGTGAAGCTGGCAAGGCAGCGGCTGCAGAGCAGACTGCACAGGGAACCGACCCTGCAGGAGCTGTCCGGGGAGTCGGGGCTTTCCCGGGAGGCAATCATTCTGGCGATGGAAGCCGGGGCAGAGGTGGAATCTCTCTACAGCAGCTCGGGGCAGGAGGACGGCAGTGAGCTGTGCCTGGCAGACCGAGTGGTGGCAGCCACCCACGGCTGCGTGGGCGCCAGCATGGGCAGCAGCGGCGCGGTGGAAAGTGATGTGGAGAAGGACAAACTGTTAGACCATATGCTCCTGTCGCAGCTGCTGGAAGAGCTTCCGGAGAGAGACAGAGAGCTGATCCGCATGCGCTATTTTCAGAATAAGACCCAGGTGGAGATCGCCGGGATCCTGGGGATCAGCCAGGTACAGGTCAGCCGCCTGGAGAAAAAGATCCTGCACAGGATGCGGGAGCGGGCGGGATGAGAACCGATTCATTAAGAATTCATAAACATAATTTTTCCTCTTTCTTTCTTATCAAAATTCGATTATTATTATAGAGAATCGTTAGGTAACAGGTAAAAAGGAGAGCAGGGGTACTTATGAAAAAAGAAAACGAAAACGGACGGATCCCCGAGGATCGTCTGAGCAAAGCAAATAAGCGGAAGAAAAATAACACCATAGCATCTATCTTAGTGATGACCGGATGCCTGTTGGTGCTGGTGCTGGTGACCTATGTGGCGGGAATCCTGTATTCCTGGATCGACAGTAAGTTCCAGAGCAATGCCAACGATCTGGCAGCGGCAGCGGAAGCCGGAAGCCAGACGGAAAGTGACACGCAGGAAGCGGTGAAGACATATACCCAGGAGGAAGTGGACGCACTGGTAGCGGAGGCAAAGCAGCAGGCGGAGGATGAGGAAGAGAACAAGATTCTCTCTGGGATCCGTGACAGACTGACCTCCGGCACTACCATGGTAGAGACCTTGCGTCCTTACTATCCGGATGAACTGGTGGTAGTGAGCAACGGAACCTTTAATTTCGTTCCTATCAATGAGGATCTGCAGAAGAACGATTATGTGCTGGAGAATCTGAATATTTTAGAAGACGGTGAAGTGCAGTACATGCAGGATGGACAGGTGGTATCCCATAAGGGTATCGATGTCTCCAAGCATCAGGGCAATATCGACTGGACGAAAGTTGCAGCGGACGGTGTGGAGTTCGCATTTATCCGTGTAGGACTCAGAGGATACGGCACTGAGGGCAAGCTAGTCGAGGATGAATATTTTGAACAGAATGTCAAGGGAGCATTGCAGGCAGGCATCAAAGTAGGTGTCTACTTCTATTCCCAGGCAATCACAGATGACGAACTGTTAGAAGAGGCAAATCTGGTATTGGAAAAGGTAAAACCTTATAACATCGAACTTCCCATCGTTTATGACGTGGAGAAGGTCAGCGGCGGCAAGGGACGTGCGAACGATCTGACCGTCGAAGAGAGAACTCATCTCGCCGCGCTGTTCTGCCAGACCGTGCAGGACGCAGGTTACAAACCCATGATCTATCATAACATGGAGATGGGCACCCTGATGTTAGACCTATCCCAGCTGGAATCCTATGATAAGTGGTTCGCTTATTACAACGATGATCTGTATTATCCGTATGCCTACAAAGTATGGCAGTATACCGAAAAGGGTGCCGTAGACGGCATCAATGAGGAAGTGGATCTGAACCTCTGGTTCGGGGAGTTCTAGATTTAATGGCATTCAATACCCCCGTCGTCGCCTCTGGCTGCGGCGGGGGTATAATCTATTCTAAGATTCCTATCTTTTGCATCTCGCAAGTTGAAAATCGTATAAATTACAAAGCATATAAAAGTAGTATGGCACAATTCATAAAAATGCGCTATCTGCATATGTTTTTCCTTTTTGGGACATTCTATGGGCAGGAAAAGAAAGGGAAAGCGTATGATTCTGAAACAGTTATTTCTCATAATAACGGGGGCAGGCTACGGGCTTCTGGCGGCAGCGGGCGTATTTACCGTGCTGGTGGCGGTGGGACTGATTCCCAGATTTGCAGGGAAGACGCATAC
This sequence comes from Bacteroidales bacterium H4, assembly GCA_963650795.1. GTDB lineage: Bacteria > Bacillota > Clostridia > Lachnospirales > Lachnospiraceae > Acetatifactor. The sequence continues at coordinate 2,444 of CAVJMX010000001.1, read as the reverse complement.
TGCCCGGTACGTGCTCCTCTATGAGGAAATGGTCATCTTCGGAACTATGGCAGGATGCTTTGTCACTGTGTTCCCGGAATACAGCGGATGGGGGACCTTTTTGCGGCAGCATTTTCCGGCACAACTGAAACTATGGACGGCAATGGGAGTGACCGCACAGGCGATCTTCGGCTTTTTCGCCGGAATGTTCATCGGGTGTCTCGCGCTTGCCATCGCGGAGATGCTGGACAGCATTCCTATTTTCGCCAGGAGGATCTCCTTCCGGCACGGGCTGGGATTCGCCATCTTAGGCATGGCGGCGGGGAAACTTTGCGGATCCCTTCTTTATTTCGCAACAGAATTTCACCAAACGGCGCAATGAGGACAGGAAGCAATGAGGATGGGAAAATGAAGCAGACGACGGTGTATTTAAAATGCGACAGAAGTGCGGAAGTACAGTCGCAGGATGTGTTTCTGAAAGATGTAGCGGAGGTCCGGTGCCGGGACAAGCTGCTGGCGGCAAAGTTAAAATCCATCAAGGTGCATCATTTTGCCCCGGAGGGAGGAAAGCGGTGCGTGATCAGCTGCCTGAAGCTGGTGAGCCTGATGGAAGAAGTCTGTGCCGAGATCGAAGTGCAGGTGGTGGGAGAGACGGACGTGCTGGTGGAATGGATCAGCGTGGACAGACATAAGGGCTGGCAGCAGTGGATCAAGGCAGCAGTGGTGTGTCTGATCAGCTTTTTCGGCACGGCATTTACAATCATGGCATACCACAATGATGTGGGGATCAACGAGGTGTTTACCGAGGTGTACCGGATGTGCATGGGAGAGGAACCCGGGGGGATCAATACGCTGGAAGTGGCATATTCAGTGGGACTGGCGACGGGCATCATCGTATTCTTCAACCATATCGGGGGCAGGAGATTAACCAAGGATCCTACGCCGGTGGAAGTATCTATCAAGAATTATGAAACCGACGTGGACAAGACTCTGATCGAGCAGGCGGGAAGAGAAGGCAGGGAGATCGAAGAAGGTAATTAGGGCAATTAAGGAGGATCCCAAAGGAAGATACAGGAAATCCCCGGAATGGGTTGACACAGAGAAAGGGCGACGGTATAATCAGTATTGTGATGTAATAAAATTGTAACAAATTCGTAAAAGGAATTTAACCGAAGGCAGTAATACAGGAATAACGAAAGGTTTTTATGATAAAGAATAAGAAAAACAGACAGATAAGAATCATAGCAGCCGGCATGGCACTCTTCGTGCTGGCATCCCCGATCTCCGCATCCGCAGCCGGCAGCACCACACTGATGGCTTCCGGCGGTATCGCATCCGTACTGGAGATGGATCGTTCCCTGGAGGAATATATCCAGATCGCCCAGGATGCGCAGGGAGCTTCCTGGGGATACACCAATATCGGTGTTGCCAACGTGGAATCCGGCAATCTGAATGTCAGAGCAGTGCCCTCCACCGACGGCAAACTGGTGGGCAAACTGCCCAAGGATGCGGCGTGCGAAGTCATCGAGACGAAGGACGGCTGGTCCCACATTAAGTCCGGAGAAGTAGAAGGCTATGTCAGCAGAGAGTTCCTGCTGACCGGACCGGAAGCCAAGCTGCGTGCGGCGGAGCTGGTACATACAGTGGCAATCGCCAATACGGACGGACTGAATGTGCGCCAGGAGCCCAACACCTCCAGCGAGATCGTGACCCAGGTAGGTCAGGGCGAGGAAATGGAATATGTGGAGACCGGCGCAGACGGCTGGGTGAAGATCTCCATCGATGGTGAGGATGCTTATGTATCCCAGGAATTCGTCACGGTGGAAGAGAAGCTGGACACCGCCATCACCATGACGGAGCTGCTCTACGGTCAGGGAGTATCCGATGTGCGCGTAGACCTGGTGGAATATGCGAAGCAGTTCGTGGGTAACCCTTATGTATGGGGAGGAACCAGCCTGACCAAGGGTGCCGACTGTTCCGGTTTCGTACTGGCTGTATTTAAAAAATACGGCATCACCCTGAGCCATTCTTCCAGAGCACAGGCGAATGAAGGTACGAAGATCAGTGCTTCCGAGTTAAAGCCCGGAGACCTGGTATTCTACGGTAACGGCAAGGGTAACATCAACCATGTGGCAATCTATATCGGCGGCGGACAGGTAATTCACGCCAGCAGCCCCAAGACCGGTATCAAGATCAGCAGCTACAAATACCGTACTCCGGTAAAGTGTGTCCGGGTAATTCAGGATTGATTCTCCTCTTAAAGGAAATATTAACTATTCAACCAGAAAGGCATTGCATCACCGTGGGGGTGAGCAGTGCCTTTTTGGCCCCTCTGAGAAGGTGTTTCTGCAATTGCGGCTACAGGGGGAACATGAGCCGGAAGAAGAACTGCAGGAAAATAAAAAGGTTATGTCAAGCATTTTTGAAAATGTCCCAAAATAATTGAAACATTAGCCCCGGCTTTT